>NZ_MEFH01000052.1:0-100784 GCF_001725095.1 Sphingopyxis sp. SCN 67-31
TCCCGCAGGCGGGAGGGGCAGCGAGACTTACGAACTTGTTCGTTAGTCGCAGCGGGGTGGGCCTTTGCACCGTCGCTGCCCACCCCCAACCCCTCCCGCCTGCGGGAGGGGAGATGGACGGCAGCTTCCGGTCGAAACCGGCCGCTCGCGCACCGATTTTCCGAGCATGTTCGGCGCACGCAAAAGGGGCCGCCGGAGCATGGCTCCGGCGGCCTTCGCATTTCAGGGCAAGGACGTCACGCCGCGGGCGGAACACCCTTGTAGCTGTCGGTGCCGACCCAGCCGCGTTCGGACACGTCGACCATCACGCTTTCGGGGCCGGTCATCTTGTATTCGGCATTGTCCTTGGCGGGATTCTTGCCGAGGCCCTGCGCCAGGTTGACGTCGTGGCGCGGGGCATAGCCCGAATTCTCGAACCGCGCGACGACGTCGTTGATGTCGTCGCACTGGAAACCGATGTGATGCAGCCCGGTATAGCCTTCGGGGAACTCCATCCCCGCGGCGGGGCGGTTCTTGAAGCAGAGCAGCGCGATGTTGATATGGCCGTCGGTCACATAATAGCCGCGCGCGTTGCGGCTATCGACCTTGCCGGCGACGGTCCAGCCGAGGACGTCGGTGAAGAAGCCGACCGCATGATCGGGGTCGGCGGAAGCGATCGCCACATGGCGCAGGCGGGTGGTCATGTCTCGGGCCTTTCTGTTGGCAAGGAAATCAGGTGCCGATGCGGATCGGTGCGACGAGGTCGTTCAGCGCCGCGACGATGCTCTGCGCGGTGATGCGGCCGGTGCCGGGATTCTCGTCGGTCGGGATATTCTCGATTCCCAACTCCAGCCGCGCGCTGTCCGAATCGACGACGATGCGGTGCGTGTTGCGTTCGAGCGCGGGATCGGCCCAGATTTCGAGCCGGGTGCGTTCGGGGCCGACGCCCGCCATGCCGAGCGCGGCTGCGACGTTGACGTTGGCGGGAAAGGCGATCGCGCCCTCGCGCGCGCTGCCCTCGAAGATCTTGAGCGGTTCGGTGATCGCGGTGAGGTCGATCCTGTTGCGCACGACATGCTCGGCCTTGATCAGCGACTTGACCGGCTTGCGCGTTACCATCGTGACCGAGTGGATCGTGCCGACCGCCGCCGCGCGCACCGCGTCGAGCCCGAGCAGCGCGCCGGTCGCCAGGATCAGCCGCCCGCCGTGCGCGCGCGCGACGTCGGCGGCCTCGGGCCATTGCATCAGCGCCGCGCCGCTGACCGTGACCAGCGTCTTGCCGGCGCGCAGCGTGGTTTCGGCGATCTCGCGGAAGGCCGCGGTCGGGGCGCTGTCGATGACGACGTCGGACAGCGCGACCAGTTCGTGCGTGTCGACGATGGGAACCGGCGTCTTCAGCTGCGCCATCGCCGCTTCGGCGCGGCTGCGGTCGCCCGCCGAAACCGCCGCCAGTTTCAGCGGCAATTCGCTTGCTTCGATATGGCGCGCGACCACGCGGCCGATGGTGCCGAATCCGGCGATGCCGATGCTTTTCATGCCTGCCGCGCTAGGGCGGCGCTGCTATATAGGATAATATCCTTTGGCCGCCTTGATATCCTGAAAAGGATATAGAGCCCTGTGCTCTAACTATGCGCCATCTCAATCCGTTCGTGTCGAGCGAAGTCGAGACACCCATCGACCAAGCGCTATCCCGATGGATGTCTCGACTTCTATCTATTTTCGGTTATAGAAAAACTCATTTTCCATCTTTGACTGCATATCCCGGACCCCGCACAAGCATCGCCGATCTTTGGGGAGGACCGATGCACGCGCTTTTGAATCCGGAATTGCTGACGCTGGCGGCGATGATGCTGCTGACCGGGGCGGTCGGCGGCGTGATCGCGGGCATGCTGGGCGTCGGCGGCGGCATCGTTATCGTGCCGGTACTCGACCTCGTGCTCGCCGCGCTCGGCGTCGATCCGTCGGTGCGGATGCATGTCACGGTTGCGACCTCGCTGGCGACGATCATCCCGACCGCCATTTCCTCGCCGCGCGCGCACGAGGCGAAGGGCGCGGTCGATCATGTCCAGCTTCGCCGCTGGGGCATCGCTATCTTCCTCGGCGCGATCGCGGGGGTCGTCCTCGCCTCGCGCGTGTCGGGCGACGTGCTGTCGGCGGTGTTTGGCATCGTCGCGCTGCTCGTCGCGATCAAGATGCTGTTGCCTCTCGAAGGCCGGCACATCGCCGACGCGATGCCGGGCGGCGTCGGCGGCCAGCTCATCCCCTTCGGAATCGGCGGCGTGTCGAGCATGATGGGGATCGGCGGCGGCACGCTCAGCGTGCCAGTGATGACGCTGTTTGCCATCCCGATCCACCGCGCGGTCGGCACTGCCGCACTGTTCGGCCTGATGATCAGCGTGCCCGCGACCGTCGCCTTCGTCATTGCCGGCTGGAACGTCCCCGGCCTGCCGCCGGGCAGCCTCGGCTACGTCAACCTGATCGGGCTTGCGATCATCGGCCCGGCGACCTTTGTCACCGCGCCGCTGGGTGCGCGCATCGCGCACGCGCTGTCGAAGCGGCAGCTCAGCATCCTGTTCGGCCTGTTCCTCACCGTCGTCGCGGTGCGGATGCTGCTCCGGGCCTTCGGCTGAGATGCGATGCGCGCTGCCCCTGTTCGCCCGCTCGGTCGCCGCGCGGCTCTTGCGCGGATTGGCGCCGGTCTCGCGCTCGTCCGCGCCGGTCCCGCGCTCGCCGGCGCTTTTGGAAAGAAAGAGAAACGCATGACCTGGTTCGCCCTTGCCACCCGCGCCGCCGCCGAAGGGCCGCGCCCGACGATCCAGGTCGGCGGCGCCTTTCACGACCTGCACGATGCCGCGGCGACGCATGGCTTCGCGGCCGTCGCGGGCGACGTCACCGCGATCGTCCGCGACTGGGAGGCGCGGCGTGAGGGGCTGTTCGCGCTCGCCCGCGCGCTCGAAGGCGCCACCGGCGGAATCGGCGCACCGACGCTCGCCGCCCCGTTCGAGCCGCGCCGCATCTTCGCCGCCGCGTCCAACTTCATCGAGCACGCCGAGGAGATGCAGACCAAGCTCGCCGCCAAGGCCGAGAGCGAACCCTATATCTTCCTCAAGACGATCGAAAGCGTCGTCGGTCCCGGCGATACCGTCACCGTGCCGCCGCAGGTGTCGCGCCCCGACTGGGAGGTCGAACTCGGCGTCGTTCTCGGCCGGTCGGGCAAGAATGTCCCAGTCGATGCCGCGCACGATCTGATCGCCGGCTATACGATCGTCAACGACGTGTCGGCGCGCGACCGGACGCGGCGCAGTGACTTTCCCTTTTCGCACGACTGGTTCCGCGGCAAGAGCTTCGACAGCTTCACGCCGCTTGGCCCGGTGTTCGTGCCGCGCGACTGCCTCGGCGATCCGCACGCCATCCGCCTTGGCCTCAAGGTCAATGGCGAGGCGATGCAGGACGGCAACACGTCCGAGATGATCTTCAACATCTACGAACAGATCGCCTATCTCTCGACGGTCCTCGAACTCAGGGCGGGCGACCTGATCGCCTCCGGCACCCCCGCCGGGGTCGGCATGGGGCGCGGCGTGTTCCTGAAGGACGGCGACGTGATGGACGCGTGGGTCGATGGGATCGGCGAACTGCGCAACCCCGTCTCCGCGCCGCATCTGCCGCGCGCATGACCGAAAGAGTTGCCTTCTCGCGCCGCGCGCTGATCGTGCCGCTGCTCGTCGTCGCGGGCATCGCGGCGCTGACCCTGTGGAGCGCGTTCGGCGGTATGGCGCCGCGCACAGCGCCGCAGGACGAGGGCGCGCGGCCGGTCCGCTTCAACATGGCGTGGCTGCCGCAGGGCAGCATGGCGGGCATCTTCGTCGCGATCGACAGGGGTTATTTCGCTGACGCGGGGCTGGACGTCGAGCCCGTCCGCGGGTTCGGCGGGATGCGGACCGCGAACGAACTCGATCAGGGCATGTTCGAATTCGCCTATCTCGACCCGCTGTCGGTTGCGCTGAGCCGTGCCAAGAGCGGCAGGGTGCGGATGATCGGCGGCATCAACATGCGGCTTCCCGCCGGCGCCTGCTTCGTGCGCGAGCGCCACCGCGTCGAACGGCCCGCCGACCTTGCCGGCCTGCGCTTCGGGGCGGGGCAGAGTTCGGCGATCCAGGCGCTGTTGCCCGCGTGGCTCCGCGACAATGGCGTCGATCCCGCCCGCGTCGAGCAAATCCAGCTCGACCCCGCGATCGTCGTCTCCTCGCTGGTCGAGGGGCGGATCGACGCCGCCGAATGCTGGCTCGGCAATTCGATGGCGCTGTTCGACAAGGCGGCGAAGGCGAAGGGTGTCACCGTCGGCCGCATCGCCTATGCCGATTTCGGGCTCGACGTCTACGGCAGCGGCTTCGCGGCGCACGATACGCTGATCGAAAAGGACCCTGAGCTGGTGCGCGCCTTCCTGAAGGCCGCCTATCGCGGCTATGCCGACGCGGCGCGCGACCCGAAAGCCGCGCTGGCGATCATCCGCAAATCCTATCCGCTGCTCGACGAGGCCGTCACCGAACGCCAGATCCGCGAGACCGCCGAACTGATGGCGGCCGAGGGTGGCTCGCACCGCCTTCGCCCCGAAAAGATCGAGCGCACTGTCGCCACTCTGCAGGCGAGCGGCCAGCTTCGGGATTTCGACCAGAGCGCGCAGCTCTTCACCAATGCTTTCGTGCCCATGGGGAAACAGCCATGACCGATCCCGCTTTCTATCGCCCGCGCCCGACGCGGCTCGGCCATCTCGTGCTCAAGGTGCGCGACATCGACCGCAGCCTTGCCTTTTACACCGAAGTCGTCGGGCTGGAGGTGTCCGACTGGATTGACCACAACATGGTCTTTCTGCGCGCGGGCACCGATCATCACGATCTCGCGCTGCTCCAGCTTCCGCCCGGCCATACCGGCATCCCGGACGGTCATTATCCGGCGGTCGAGCATTTCTCCTATCGCCTCGAAACGATCGCGGAGATGGAGGCGGTCGCGGCGATGCTGGTCGCGCGTGGCATCCCGATCGACCGCGGCATCGGCAAGCACGGGCCGGGGGCGAACAGCTTCCTCGTCTTCCGCGATCCCGACGGCAACAATGTCGAATTCTATACCGACATGACGCAGATCGACGCCGACCATCCCCATACGGCGTCGGTGTGGAACGGGAAGGACCTGGAGACCTTCGACCGCTGGCACCTCGACCGCTTTCTGGTGCCGCCCCCGGCGCGCATTCAGGCGCTGCTCGACAAGGACGACGGCGCATGACGCGCGCGCCGTTCGGCCGCGATGCCGCGATCAGCGCGGGCTTCTTCCTCGCGCTGGGGCTGGCGTGGGAGTTCGGCGTGCGCTGGTCGGGGGTCGCCTCCTACCTGCTGCCGCCGCCGAGCGCGATCCTGGGCGAACTGTGGGATTCGCGCGGGCCGATCCTGGCGCAGAGCCTCGTCACGCTGACCGAGGTGTTCTGGGGCTTCCTCATCGCGGTGGCGCTGGGCGTGCCGATCGCGGCGCTGATTCATTTCTCGCGCACCGCGAAGCGCACCGTCTATCCGCTGTTCGTCGCGCTCCAGTCGATCCCGAAGATCGGCCTCGCGCCGCTGATCGTCGTCTGGTTCGGCTATGGGCTGGCGTCGAAGCTGATGATGGCGTTCCTCTTCGCCTTCTTCCCGATCATCATTGCGACATTGGGCGGGCTCGCCAGCACGCCCGCGCATCTGGAGGAGCATTTCCGGGCGCTGCGTGCGACGCCGATGCAGGGCTTCTGGCGGCTGCGCGTCCCCGCGGCGCTGCCGAGCTTCCTCGACGGGTGCAAGGTCGCGATGCCGCTCGCGGTGATCGGCGCCGTCGTGGGCGAGTTCGTCGGGTCGAACGACGGGCTCGGCAACCTGATCCTCACTGCCTCGGGCTCCGGCCACACGACGCTGACCTTCGCGGCGCTGATCGCCGTCACGGTGCTGTCGCTGCTTCTCTTCTACGGCGTCGCCTATTGGGAACGCTTCATCTGGTGGCGGGCGGCATGAGCGCGGTGATTTCCCTCTCGGGCGCGGGCAAGCTGTTCGGCGGTCGCCGTGTTCTCGAAAACGTCAGCGCGGAGATCGGCGCGTCGGAGTTCGTCTCGATCCTTGGCCCCTCGGGTTGCGGCAAGAGCACGCTACTGCGGCTGATCGCAGGCCTCGTTCCCTTCGAGGAAGGACATATCCGCTTCAACGGCGCGGATGTCACGGCACCGTCGGCGGATATGGGCTTCGTGTTCCAGACGTCGAACCTGCTGCCGTGGCTCAATGTCCGCGACAATCTGCTGCTCGGCGTCGACCTCGACCCGGCGGCGAAGCGTCCCGACGCGGCGGCGCTGGCCGATCTGGTCGAGACGCTGGGCCTGACGGGGTTCGAAGACAGCCATCCGCATCAGTTATCGGGTGGGATGCGCCACCGCGTCGCGATCGGCCAGGCGCTCGCGCGCGGGCCGCAGGTGCTGCTGATGGACGAACCCTTCGGCGCGCTCGACGCCTTGACCCGCGACCGGCTCAACATGGAACTGCTGCGCATCTGGCAGCGCGACCGCAAGACGGTGGTGCTGGTCACGCACAGCATAGCGGAGGCCGTGCTGCTGTCCGATCGCGTGCTGGTGATGTCGGAACGGCCGGGGACTATCGTCGAGGATGTCCGCATCGACCTGCCGCGCCCGCGCGACCCCAGCGTCACGCGCGAGAACCCGGCGTTCGGCGACTATGTCGTGCGGCTCAGCAAATTGATGGGAGTAGCGTGATGGACAGCGGAGTGCTGGCGACTGCGGGCGCCGAACTCTATTGGCAGGCGCAGGGCGAAGGACCGGCCGTCGTGCTGGCGCACGGCATCGGCGGCAATCACGCGATCTGGTATCGGCAACTCGACGCGCTGTCGCGCTCGAACCGCGTCATCGCCTTCGACCATCGCGGCTTCGGCCTGTCGCGCGATATCGACGGGCGCGGGCGCGATGCCTTTGTCGATGACCTGACCGCGCTGCTCGACCATCTGGGCGAAACCCGGGTCGCGCTCGTCGGCCAGTCGATGGGGGCGGGGACCTGCATCGGCTTCGCGCACCGCGCGCCCGAACGCGTCGCGGCGCTGGCGGTCTGCGACAGCCTGCACGGCATCGAAGAGAGTGCCGGGGTCAAGGCGCTCATGGACGCCGCGCGCGCGAAGACCGCCGCTATGGACCAGATCGAGCGCGTGCTGGGCGCGAGCGCGCCGCGCGAACTGGCGGTGCTCTATCGCCAGATCGCGAGCTTCAACGCCGTCGACCGCCACAGCCTGACCGGCAAGTTTGCGGCCCGGCCCGCCGCCGATCTGGGCGGCAAAGGCTTTCCCGTGCTGTTCCTGTGCGGTTTCGACGACATCCTCTTTCCCGTCGAGGCGATGCGGCTGGTGCAGGCCGATGTGCCTGGCTCCTTCCTCGTCGAGATCAACGACGCCGGCCATTCGGCTTTCCTCGAACAGCCGGTGCAGTTCAACGACACGATATTGTCGCTGCTCCAGATGGCGGGCCATGTCGGCCAGTCCGGCCCCGCGCACAGCAACGCCGCCGGTTATGTGCCGGTAGGAGGCGCGGCATGAGCGCCTATCCCTTCGCCGACCGGCCGGTCCTGAACTATGTCGACGGCGCCTTCGTCGAGGGTGACGGCTGGTTCGACAATGTGAATCCCGTGGACGGCAGCGTCGCGGGCCGCGTGTCGCTCGCCAGCCGCGACCTCGTGGGCCGCGCCGTTGCCGCGGGCCGCGCAGCGCTCAAGGGGCCGTGGGGCAGGATGTCGCAGGCCGAGCGCTGCAAGCTGCTCATCCGCATCGCCGAAGGGATCGAGGCGCGCTTCGACGAGTTCGCGGCGGCCGAGATCGCCGACACCGGCAAGTCGCTGCATCAGGCGCGGACGATCGACATTCCGCGCGGTGCCGCCAATTTCCGTGCCTTCGCCGCGCTCGCCGAAGCACGCGCGATGCCGAGTTTCCGCACCGACCTGCCCGACGGGCGCAGCGCGATCAACTATGCGATCGCGCGCCCGCTCGGCGTCGTCGCGATCGTCTCGCCGTGGAACCTGCCGCTGCTGCTGATGACGTGGAAGGTCGCGCCCGCCCTCGCCTGCGGCAATGTCGTCGTCGTCAAGCCGAGCGAGGAGACCCCCTCGACCGCAACCCTGCTCGCTGAGGTGATGGACGCGGCGGGCGTGCCGCCGGGGGTGTTCAACCTCGTCCACGGCTTCGGCGCCGACTCGACGGGCGAGTGGCTGACCGCCAATCCCGCCATCGACGCGATCACCTTCACCGGCGAATCGGCGACGGGCGGTGCGATCATGCGCGTCGCGGCGGCGGGCGTGAAGCCGGTCTCCTTCGAACTGGGCGGCAAGAACGCCGCGCTGGTCTTCGCCGACTGCGATTTCGACGAGGCCGTCGCGGGGGCGGTGCGGTCGGTCTTTTCCAACTGCGGGCAGGTGTGCCTGTGCACCGAGCGCATTTATGTCGAGCGCCCGATCTTTGACCGCTTCGTGAAAGCGCTGGCGGAACGCGCGGAAGCTTTGACCGTCGGCGATCCGTGGTCGGGCGCCGACATGGGGCCGCTGATCTCGCACGGCCACCGCGAAAAGGTGCTCTCCTATTATGCGCTCGCGCGTGAGGAAGGCGCGATGGTGGTGACCGGCGGCGGCGTGCCCGACCTCGACGGCGCGCTTGCGGGCGGCGCCTTCGTTCAGCCGACGATCCTCACCGGTCTCGGGCAGGAGGCGCGCTGCGTGCGCGAGGAGATTTTCGGCCCCGTCTGCCACATCGCGCCGTTCGACAGCGAGGAGGAAGCCGTCGAACTCGCCAACGATACCGACTATGGCCTTGCCGCCGCGATCTGGACGCGCGACGTGGGCCGCGCGCACCGCGTCGCGGCGCAGATGGAAACGGGCATCGTCTGGGTCAACGAATGGTTCCTGCGCGACCTGCGCACGCCGTTCGGCGGCATGAAGCTGTCGGGTATCGGGCGCGAGGGCGGCGAGCACTCGCTGAACTTCTATTCCGAGCCGACCAACATCTGCGTGAAACTGTAAGGGACCGAAATGGTGGACATCAGTGCAATCGCCGCGAGGCTCGACGCCGCCGCGCAAAGGGCGGAAGCGATCCCGCAGATCACGGGCGAGACGGGCGAACTGCCGCTCGCCGACGCCTATGCCATCCAGCGCGCCGCGATCGACCATCGGCTGGCGCGCGGGGCGACGCTCGTCGGCATGAAGATGGGATTCACCAGCGAGGCGAAGATGGCGCAGATGGGCCTCAAGGACCAGATTTGGGGCCGGCTCACCTCCGACATGGTCGTCGTGAACGGCGGCGCGATCGATCGCGCGCGCTTCATCCACCCTCGCGTCGAGCCCGAGGTGGCGGTGCGCCTGAAGGCGCCGCTGGCGGGCGAGGTGACGCGCGAAGAGGCGCTCGCGGCGGTCGATGCGGTCGCGGCGGCGCTCGAGATCATCGACAGCCGTTACGAGAATTTCCGCTTCGCGCTGGGCGATGTGGTCGCGGACAATGCGTCGTCGTCGGCCTTCGTGGTCGGCCCGTGGCTCGCCGCCGACACCGACGTTTCGGACGTTGCAATGGAGATGCGTGTCGACGGCGAAATTGCCGAGACGGGAACCAGCGCCGCGATCCTTGGCGACCCGATCCGCTCGCTGGTCGCGGCGGCGCGGCTTGCGGGCGCGGCGGGCCTCACGCTTCAGCCCGGCTGGACCGTGATGCTCGGCGGCGCGACGGCGGCGGCGGCGATCGGCGAGGCGCGCACCGTGTCGCTCGACGCCGGGCATCTCGGCCGCGTCGGCTTCACCATCGAAGGAGGCGCGGCATGAGCGGCAGCGCCCAAAATGGAGGGGGCAGGGTGATCCCCGGCAAGGCGCGCCCGCGCGGCCGCTTTCCGCATTATCGCCGCGCGGGCGATTTCGTCTTCGTCTCGGGCACCAGTTCGCGCCGCGCCGACAACAGCTTCGCCGGCGCTTCGGCCGATGAATATGGCACCGTCAGCCTCGATATCGCCGAACAGACGCGCGCGGTGATCGAGAATATCGGCGCGATCCTCGCCGACGCGGGCGGCTCGCTCGCCGACGTCGTCGACGTGACGAGCTTCCTCGTCAACATGAACGACTTCGGCGGCTACAATGCTGTCTACGCTGAATATTTCGACGAAGCGGGCCCCGCGCGCACCACCGTCGCGGTCCACCAGCTTCCCCACCCGCATCTGCTGATCGAGATCAAGGCGACCGCCTTCATCCCGCGCGCTTCGACACAAGGATGACGCCCATGCTGACCTATGGCCTGCCCTTCAACTTCCAACAGTGGATCGAGGATCATCGTGACGTGCTGAAACCCCCGGTCGGCAACGCGCAGATCTGGGAGGATGCCGACTTCATCGTCACCGTGGTCGGTGGTCCGAACCAGCGCACCGACTATCATGTCGATCCGCTCGAGGAGTTCTTCTACCAGCTCGAAGGCGACATGAACCTGCGCCTGTGGACCGAGGACGGCCCGAAGGACATGCCGATCCGCGAGGGCGACATCTTCCTGCTCCCCGCCTATGTTCCGCACTCGCCGCAGCGCCCCGTCGCGGGCAGCGTCGGTCTCGTCATCGAACGCAAGCGCCCCGACGGCCTGCTCGACGCCTTCCAATGGTATTGCGACGATTGCGGCCACATCGTCCACCGGGTCGAGGTTCAGCTCCAGAGCATCGTGCGCGACCTGCCGCCGCTGTTCGAGGCTTTCTATGCCAGCGAGGAACTGCGCACCTGCGGCCATTGCGGCACGGTCCATCCGGGCAGGCACGCGCCGGCAGCGGACGCCGGCTGAGCCGATCCTCAAATCCATCCACCGGGGAGGACGACCGGTAAGATTCCATACTCCAGGATTCCGAATGACTTGGATTGGCCCACTTCGTCATTGCGAGCGGAGCGAAGCAATCTAGGGCGGTCTACGCTACTCTGGATTACCGCGCGGCTTCGCCGCTCGCAATGACGATTCCAGCCAGTATCGCCACGCGCTAACCGCCTTTTTGAAAAAGCAAGCGGCTATTGATCGATAAACTCGATCAGCGTCGGGGGGAATTCCAATTTCCGTTCGCGCGCGCCGGGCGCTAGACAGGGGCCTTCCGAACAACCCAGCAGGAGGCTCTCATGTCCGTTCTCAATACCACGCTCAAGCCCTTCAAGGCCACCGCCTACAAGGATGGCAAGTTTGTCGACATCAGCGACGAGGATGTGAAGGGCAAGTGGGCGGTCTTCTTCTTCTATCCGGCCGACTTCACTTTCGTCTGCCCGACCGAACTCGAGGACCTTGCCGACATCTACCCGACCCTCCAGCAGATGGGTGTCGAGGTCTATTCGGTGTCGACCGACACGCATTTCTGCCACAAGGCGTGGCATGACACCTCGCCGGCGATCGGCAAGATCAATTATTATATGGTCGGCGACCAGAACCACAGCATCTCGAACAACTTCGAGGTTCTGCGCCAGGGCGTCGGCCTCGCCGATCGCGGCACCTTCGTCCTCGATCCGCAGGGCGAAATCCAGCTCCTCGAAATCACTCCCGAGGGCGTGGGCCGCAACGCCGCCGAACTGCTGCGCAAGATCAAGGCGCTGCAATATTGGGTCAGCCACCCCGGCGAAGTCTGCCCGGCGAAGTGGGAAGAGGGCGAGGCCACGCTGGCTCCCTCGCTCGACCTCGTCGGCAAGATCTAAGCCCAAAACAACGCCGTGTGTCCCCGCGGAAGCGGCGACCCGGAGCGTCTGGCCGCAATGCTGGCATGGCTTTGCTCCGGGCTCCCGCTTTCGTGGGAGCACATGGATGTTTTTCAGATTACAGGAACTCTCTCCATGCTCGATGCATCGCTCAAGCAGCAGCTTCAGGCCTATATGGCCAACATCCGCGAACCGATCGAACTGCTCTCGTCGCTCGACGACGGCCCGAAGTCGGCCGAGCTGGCGGGCCTGCTCGACGAGATCGCGTCGCTGTCGGACAAGGTCAGCGTGGCGCGCACCGACGATGACGCGCGCCGTCCGAGCTTCCTGATCCGCCGCGTCGGCGCGCCCGATGTGGCGGTGCGTTTCGCCGGCATCCCGCTCGGCCATGAATTCACCTCGCTTGTCCTTGCGCTGCTGCAGGTCGGCGGCCATCCGTCCAAGGCCGCGCCCGAACTGCTCGACCAGGTCCGCGGGCTCGACGGCGACTATCATTTCGAAACCTATTTCTCGCTGTCGTGCCAGAACTGTCCCGACATCGTGCAGGCGCTCAACCTGATGAGCGTCCTCAACCCGCGCATCACGCACACCGCGATCGACGGCGCGCTGTTCCAGGGCGAGGTCGAGGCACGCCAGGTGATGGCGGTGCCGACGATCTTCCTGAACGGCGAGACCTTCGGCCAGGGCCGCATGGAACTGGAACAGATTCTCGCAAAGCTCGACAGCGGCGCCGAGGCGAAGGCCGCTGAGAGGATCGCCGCAAAAGACCCGTTCGACGTCCTAGTCATCGGCGGCGGCCCCGCGGGCGCCGCGGCGGCCATCTACGCCGCGCGCAAGGGCATCCGCACCGGCATCGCCGCCGAACGCTTCGGCGGACAGGTGCTCGACACGATGGCGATCGAGAATTTCATCTCGGTCACGCACACCGAGGGGCCGAAGCTCGCCGCGCAACTGGAACAGCACGTCAAGGAATATGACGTCGACATCATGAACCTCCAGCGCGCCGAGGAACTGATCCCGGCGAAGCGCGAGGGCGGGCTGCATGAGGTGCGGCTGGCGAACGGCGCGTCGCTGAAGGCGCGCACCGTGATCCTGTCGACCGGCGCGCGCTGGCGCCAGATGGGCGTGCCCGGCGAGGACGAGTATCGCAACAAGGGCGTCGCCTATTGCCCGCATTGCGACGGGCCGCTCTACAAGGGCAAGCGCGTCGCGGTGATCGGCGGCGGCAATTCGGGGGTCGAGGCGGCGATCGACCTCGCCGGGATCGTCGCGCATGTGACGCTGATCGAGTTCGACGCCGAACTGCGCGCCGACGCCGTGCTCCAGCGCAAGCTCGCGAGCCTGCCCAACGTGCGGATCATCACCTCGGCCCTGACCACCGAGGTGCTCGGCGATGGCGGCAAGGTGACGGGCCTGTCGTACAAGGACCGCAACAAGGACACGCTGCACCAGGTCGAACTGGAGGGCATCTTCGTCCAGATCGGCCTTGTCCCCAACACCGAATGGCTGTCGGGCGCGATCAGCCTGTCGCGGCGCGGCGAGATCGAGGTCGACCATCGCGGCGAGACGAGCCAGCCTGGCATCTTCGCGGCGGGCGACTGCACCACCGTGCCCTACAAGCAGATCGTCATCGCCATGGGCGAAGGGTCGAAGGCGGCGCTGTCGGCGTTCGACTACATGATCCGCCTGCCCGCCGAAGCGGAGGTCGAGGTCGCCTGATACGACGCGGAGGCGGCTCGTCTCCCTGTAGGCACTCTTCGTCATTGCGAGCTGCAAAGCCGCTCGCAATGACGAAACGAGTCAATCCACAAGCATCGAAGCTGCGCCGCGCCTCGCATCGAGCCACGCCGCGAGGCGGATCACTTCGTCCTCGCTGAACAACAGCCCCAGCTTGCTGCGCCGCCACAGGATGTCGGGGGGGGATTGGGCCCACTCTTTTGCGCACATCCACTCACATTCGGCCGCCGACAGGCCGTGGGCGATTTCGCCGCCCAGCGCGTCCCAGTCGCCCGCGTCGCCCAGCCAGCGGCGCGCGTCGGTGCCGTAGGCGCGGGTGATGCGCTCGACCGTCGCGGCGGGCAGGAAGGGGTGCGCGAGCTTATATTCCGCGGCCAGCGCCGCCGCGCCGTCGGTCGCGAAATCGCCGCCGGGCAGCGGCGCCGTGCCGGTCCAGCGCCGGCCCGACAGCGCCCCGACATGCGCGGCGAGTTCGTCGACCGCATGTTCGGCGACATGGCGATAGCTGGTGATCTTGCCGCCATAGATGGTGAGCAAAGGCGCGCCCTCGTCGCAATCGAGGTCGATACGATAACCGCGCGTCGCCGCCTCGGGGCGGCCCGATCCGTCCTCGACCAGCGGCCGCACCCCCGAATAGGTCCAAACGACGTCGGCGGGGGTGATCGCGGTGCGAAAATAGAGGTTCGCGCCCTCGCACAGATAGGCGACCTCCTCGGCGCTCGCATGGACGTCGGCCAGCGACCCGTCATGGTCCTGGTCGGTGGTGCCGATCAGCGTGAAATCGCGCTCATAGGGAATGGCGAAGAAGATGCGCCCGTCGGGAAGCTGGAAGAAATAGGCATAGGGATGGTCGAACAGCTTCGGCACGACGATATGCGACCCGCGCACCAGCCGCATCCGGTAATCGGGCGGGGCCGAGGCGCGGTGCAGCACGTCGAGCACCGCCGGCCCGGCAGCGTTGACCAGACTGCGCCCGGTGAAGCGATAGGCGCGCCCGCCTTCGCCCGTCGCCTCGACCACCCACAGGCCGTTCTCGACGCGCATCAGGTCGGCGTGCATCCGCGTGCGGACCCGCGCCCCCCGGTCGGTCGCGTCGCGCGCGTTGAGCAGCACCAGCCGCGCATCGTCGACCCAGCCGTCCGAATATTCGAAGCCATGCACATATTGCGGCTGGAGCGGCGCGCCCGCCGCGTGCCGTCGCAGGTCGACCGAGCGCGTCGCGGGAAGTTTCCGGCGCCCGCCGATATGGTCGTAGAGGAACAGGCCGAGCCGCAGCAGCCAGCGCGGGCGCAGCCCGTCGCGATAGGGCAGCACGAAGCGCAGCGGCCGGATGACGTGCGGCGCGATGCCCCACAATATCTCGCGTTCCTTCAGCGCCTCGCGTACCAGGCCGAATTCATAATGCTCCAAATAGCGCAGCCCGCCGTGGATCAGCTTGGTCGAGGCCGACGAGGTGCCCTGCGCAAGGTCCCCCGCCTCCAGCAGCAGCACCCGCGCGCCGCGCCCGGCCGCATCGCGCGCGACCCCGGCGCCGTTGATCCCGCCGCCGATCACGATGACATCATAGGGCGGCGGCACGGGGTCGGTCATGCATCGGGTCTTAGAGGGGATGGCGGCCGTGTTGAACCCTTTTCCACCCTCCTCTTCAGAGGTGGGCTTGGAACATGATCGGCTCGCTTGCAAAGCCGCGTGCTCCCGCGCAGGCGGGAGCCCAGAGCGGGGAGAGCCAAGGTCGGCGCCACATCGCTCCGGGTCCCCGCCTGCGCGGGGACACGGCGTGGTTATCCAAACAGGATCAATGCCTTAGAGTCTATCCCGTTAGCGTGCATCAAACCCCTTGCCCGAACAGGACGGACTCCAAGGGCTGGCCGACCTATGCTGCGTTGCATTCCCCGGACGCATCCGCCATTTGCGTGGGGGCACAGGATCAAGGGGATAGCGCGTGAACGTCAAGGTCGAGACATTGGTGCTGTTCGGCGCGACCGGCGACCTTGCCCACCGGATGCTTTTCCCCTCGCTCTACAACCTCCATGAGGACGGGCTGCTCGCCGATACGCTGACGATCGTCGGGTCGGGGCGCACGCGGCTGGACCGTGCCGCCTTCCACACCCAGGTGCGCGAGGCGCTGGCCGATCACCTGCCCGGGGATCGCCTCGACGCCGCGGCCCTCGACGGCTTTCTCGCGCGCATCGACTATTGCGCGGTCGATGCCGGCGCGGGCAGCGGCTACGACGATCTCGCCGCGCTGCTCGGCGAGCGGATGGCGCGGCCGATCGGCGTCTATCTGTCGACTCCGCCGTCGATGTTCGGCGCCATCGCGCAGGGACTCGCCGCCGCGGGCATCGCCTGCGCCGAATGCCGGATCGCGATGGAAAAGCCGATCGGCCATGACCTCGCCTCGTCGCGCGCGGTCAACGAACAGGTCGCCAGCGCCTTTGCCGAGGATCACGTCTTTCGCATCGACCATTATCTGGGCAAGGAAACGGTGCAGAACCTGCTCGCGCTGCGCTTCGCCAACATGCTGTTCGAGCCGCTGTGGAACGCGCAGGCGATCGACCATGTCCAGATCACCGTCGCGGAGACGGTCGGGCTCGAAGGCCGCGTTTCCTATTACGACGGCGTCGGCGCGCTACGCGACATGGTGCAGAACCATATGCTCCAGCTTCTCGCGATCATCGCGATGGAACCGCCCGCGAGCGTGTCGGCGACCGCGGTGCGCGACGAGAAGGTCAAGCTGCTCCGCTCGCTGCGCCGGATGAGCGCCGCCGACGTCAAGGCGCACAGCGTCAAGGGACAATATGCGAGCGGCGCAGTCGACGGCGTCGCGGTCAAGGGCTATGCCGACGAACTCGGCCATGCGTCGAACACCGAAACCTTCGTGGCGCTGAAAGCGTTCATCGACAATTGGCGGTGGAAGGGGGTGCCCTTCTATCTGCGCACCGGCAAGCGGATGCCGAAGCGCCAGTCGGAGGTGCTGATCCAGTTCAAGCCGGTGCCGCACAATATCTTCGCGCGGGTCGGTGCGGCCGGAAGGGGCGGCGATCTCGACGCGAACATGATGATCATCAACCTGCAGCCCGAGGAGAATATCCGCGTGACGGTGATGGCGAAGCAGCCCGGCCTCGACCGCGACGGCGTGAAGCTGAAGGAGGTGACGCTCGACGTGTCGCTTTCGCACAGCTTCGCCGGCGAACGACGGCGCATCGCCTATGAACGGCTGCTGCTCGACTTCATCGAGGGCGACCAGACGCTGTTCGTCCGCCGCGACGAGGTCGAGGCGCAGTGGGAATGGATCGACGCGATCCGTGACGCATGGGACGCCGTGGACCTCGCGCCGCAGGCCTACACCGCCGGAAGCTGGGGACCGTCGAGCGCGATCGCGTTGATCGAACGCGACGGGGCAAGCTGGCATGATTGAGCCGCATCCTTCCCTTCTCCCCTTGGGGGAGAAGGATACGAAGCCTTGTCGCGCAGCGACTAGGCGGAGTTGGATGAGGGTCTCCGCCGTTGCTTTTGTCGCCGCCGTTCACACCCTCACCCAGCTTCGACTAGGCAGCAAGCTGCCAAGCCTGCGCATCCCTCTCCCCCAAGGGGAGAGGGGATTGGAATGTTCATGACTGACCTCCACCCCGCCGTCGCCGCCGTCACCGACCGCATCGTCCGCCGCAGCGCCGAACGCCGCGCCGCCTATCTCGCGCTGATGCAGCGCCAGCGCGACGCGGGGACGAATCGCGGTGCGCTGTCGTGCAGCAACCTTGCGCACGGCTTCGCCGCGGCGGAGCAGGACAAGTCGGCGATCCGTGGCGGCGCGGCGATGAACATCGGCATCGTCAGCGCCTATAACGACATGCTGTCGGCGCATCAGCCCTATGGCCGCTATCCCGAACAGATCAAGGTGTTCGCGCGCGAGGCCGGCGCGACCGCGCAGGTCGCGGGCGGCGTTCCCGCGATGTGCGACGGGGTGACGCAGGGGCAGGCGGGGATGGAGCTGTCGCTGTTCAGCCGCGACGTCATCGCGCAGGGCACCGCGGTCGCGCTCAGCCACGCGATGTTCGAGGGCGCGCTGCTGCTCGGCATCTGCGACAAGATCGTCCCCGGCCTGCTGATCGGCGCGCTGCGCTTCGGCCATCTGCCGGTGATCCTCGTCCCCGCGGGACCGATGCCCTCGGGGCTCGCAAACCGGGAAAAGCAGCGCGTGCGCCAGCTCTATGCCGAGGGCAAGGCGAGCCGCGACGCGCTGCTGGAGGCGGAGGCCGCATCCTATCACGCCCCGGGCACCTGCACCTTCTACGGCACCGCGAACAGCAACCAGATGATGATGGAGATGATGGGACTGCACGTCCCCGCCGCCGCCTTCGTCCATCCGGGCACGAAGCTGCGACAGGCGCTGACGCGCGCCGCGACCCACCGGCTGACGCGGATCGGCTGGAACGGCGACGATTATCGTCCGCTGGCGCGCTGCGTCGACGAAAAGGCGATCGTCAACGCGATCGTCGGCCTGCTCGCGACCGGCGGTTCGACCAACCATGCGATCCACCTGCCCGCGATCGCGCGCGCCGCCGGCATCGTCATCGACTGGCAGGATTTCGACGAGCTGAGCCATGCGGTGCCGCTGCTCGCGCGCGTCTATCCGAACGGCGCGGGCGACGTGAACCATTTCCACGACGCGGGCGGGACCGGCTTCGTCGTCCGCGAACTGCTGGGCGCGGGCCTGCTGCACGGCGACGTGCTGACCGTCGGCGGCACGCTCGCCGATTATGCGTCGGAGCCCGTGCTGGCGGACGAGGAACTGCACTGGCAGGCCGCCCCGGCCGAGAGTCGCGACGACGCGATGCTGCGCCCGGTCGCGGCGCCCTTCTCGCCCGACGGGGGCATGCGCCTGCTCGCGGGCAACCTCGGCCGCGCGATCATCAAGACCAGCGCGGTGGCGGAGGATCGCTGGACGATCGAGGCGCCGTGCCGCATCTTCGACGATCAGGACCGGGTGCTCGCCGCGTTCAAGGCGGGCGAGCTCGACCGCGACGTCGTCGTCGTCGTGCGGTTCCAGGGGCCGCGCGCCAACGGCATGCCCGAACTGCACAAGCTGACCCCGGCGCTCGGCGTCCTGCAGGATCGGGGCCACCGCGTCGCGCTGCTCACCGACGGCCGCATGTCGGGGGCGAGCGGCAAGGTGCCCGCCGCGATCCATTTGTCGCCGGAGGCGCTGCCCGGCTTCGACGGGGTCAGCGGGCCGCTCGCCCGTCTGAAGGATGGCGACATCGTGCGTGTCTGCGCGGTGAAGGGTGAAGTGACGGCGCTGGTCGACGAAGCCGAATGGGCCTCGCGCCCCCCCGCCGTGCCGCCGCCGCCCGCGCTGGGTGTCGGGCGCGAACTGTTCGCGCTGTTCCGCCTCCACGCCGACGAAGCCGAAAGGGGTGGCTCGGCGATCCTGGCGGCGATGGAGACCGTCGTCTAAATTCCAAAACCCCGTTTGTCCTGAGCTTGTCGAAGGACCGCTCTTTTCTTTAACGGGTCCAGAAAGAACGGCCCTTCGACAAGCTCAGGGCGAACGGAGATTGAAATGACCGATCGCAGCATCGCGCAGATCATGCGGCTCGCCCCCGTCATCCCGGTGATCGTCATCGACCGGGTCGCGGACGCCGTGCCGCTGGCCGAGGCGCTCGTCGCCGGCGGCCTGCCGGCGCTCGAGGTGACGCTGCGCACCCCCGCGGCGCTCGACGCGCTCACCGCGATGAAGGCGGTGAAGGGCGCGGTCGTCGGCGCGGGCACCGTGCTCGACCCTGCGATGCTGGCCGGCGCGATCGGTGTCGGCGCCGAATTTATCGTCTCGCCCGGCCTCACCGAACCGCTCGGCCGGGCGGCGGTCGCGAGCGGCATTCCCTTCCTCCCCGGCGTGGCGAGTGCGGGCGATATCATGCGCGGGCTCGACCTCGGCCTGTCGCATTTCAAATTCTTCCCCGCCGCGACCAGCGGCGGCATCCCGGCGCTGAAGGCGCTCGCCGCGCCCTTCGGTATGGCGCGCTTCTGCCCGACCGGCGGCATCACCGCCGCGAGCGCGCCCGAATGGCTGGCGCTCGACCCGGTGCCGTGCGTCGGCGGCAGCTGGGTCGTGCCGCCGGGCCCGCTCGACCCCGCACGGGTCGAGGCGCTCGCGCGCGAAGCGGCGGCGCTCCGTCCCTGACCCTCGTCCCGGCTTTCGTCAGAGCGGCGAATCGGGCGCATTGATTAACCCCGTCTTTGCTGTCATCGTGCGACGAAAGGCGGCGCGACAGCCGCTGGTGGGGGAGATGCGCGTGCCGAGGCCGCAGCCGCATTTGGAAGAAGTCCTCGCGTCCGAACCCGGACCGCATATCGCCGCGCTCTTCGATTTCGACGGAACGATCATCGCCGGCTATTCGGCGACCGCGATGCTGCGCGAGAAGTTCCAGCGCCGCGAGATGTCGGTCGAGGAGATCGCCGAGACCGCGAACGTCATCGCGCAGCACAGCCTCGGCAACATCGGCTTTTCGGGCGTGATGTCGGCCGCCGCCAGGTTCATGAAGGGGGTCGACGAGGACAGCTTCGTCGAATTCGGCGAAGAGCTCTACAAGAAGCATATCGCGCGCAAGATCTATCCCGAAACCCGCGCGATCATCGAGGCGCATCAGGCGAAGGGGCACCGCGTCGCGATCGTCTCGTCGGCGACCATCTACCAGATCGCGCCGACCGCGCGCGACCTTGGCATCGCGGACATCAAATGCTCGTCCTACGAGATAGAGGACGGGGTCTTCACCGGTGAGATCATCCGCCCGCTGTGCTTCGGCGAGGGCAAGGTGCTGGCGGCCGAGGAACTGGCCGCCGAATATGGCCTCGATCTCGACCGGAGCTATTTCTATTCGGACAGCGACGACGACATCGAACTGCTCGAACGCGTCGGCAAGCCGCGTCCGCTCAACCCGAACCTCAAGCTCAAGGCGATCGCCGAGGAGCGCGGCTGGCCGGTCCAGCGCTTCGCCAGCCGCGGCACGCCGTCGTGGGTCGATTATACCCGCACCCTCTATGCGACCGGCTCGCTCGTCGGCGCCTTCGCCGCGGGATTGCCGATCTGGGCGCTGACCCGTTCGCAGCGCGAGGCGGCGAATTTCTCGATCGGCCTGTTCGGCGATTTCGCGACCGCGATCACCGGCGTCGAGCTGGAGGTGGAGGACGAAAAACACCTCTGGTCGGCGCGACCCTGCGTCTTCATCTTCAATCACCAGAGCAAGGCGGACGTGATGATCCTCGCCAAGCTCATCCGCCGCGACATGGGCGGAGTGGGAAAGAAGGAGATCAAGGATATCCCCATATTGGGGAAGCTGATGGAATGGGGCGGCACCGTCTTCGTCGACCGCGCCGACGGCAAGAGCGCGATCAAGGCGATGGAGCCGCTGGTCGACGCGATCCGGATCGAGGGCAAGTCGATCTGCATCGCGCCGGAGGGCACGCGCACGCTGACCCCGAAGCTCGGCGCGTTCAAGAAGGGCGCCTTTCACCTCGCGATGCAGGCGGGGGTGCCGATCGTCCCGATCGTCATCCACAACGCCACCGACGTCGCGCCCAAGAACGAGTTCGTGATGCGCCCCGCGACGGTGCGCGTCACCGTGCTGCCGCCGGTCGATACGTCGAAGTGGAGCGTCAAGACGCTGAACGCACATGTCCGCGACGTCCGCAACCTGTTCCTGCGCACGCTGGGGCAGGATGAGGAGGAAGAAGGCGGGGCGGCAGAGGCGACGCCGCCGAAGAAGAACGCGCGCAAGGTCGCAGCCGCGAAGAAGGTGGCACCAAGGAAAAAGCCGACAACGAAGAAATCCTCCCCTCGAAAGGGAAGGACAGCCTAGGGCATGAATCACCTCGTCATTGCGAGCGTAGCGAAGCCATCTCCAGCCGTCGGACCTGGATCGTCTTTGCGAACCGGAGATTGTTTCGGCGCCGCGCTTCTCGCAATGATGGGAGAGGGGTGAGGCCGTGGCCGACGGAACGCCCCGCGCGCCCGTCGCTTCGCAGGCCTCGGCGGCCGACCGCCTCTATATCATCGATGCCCGCAACCGGGTGGAGCGGCGCATCCTGCTCGACTGGGTCCACGCGACCGCCGGGGATCTGGGGGGCGAAGGCGCGCCGCGCTGGGTCAGTCTGGCGATCGCCGACGGCGACGAGGCGCTCGACCTCGATCCCCTTCGCGCCGGGCTGGCAGGCGGTCCGGCGCGCGAGGTGGTGCCGCTGCGCGTCGCGTGGCGCATCCCCGGCTTCGACCGCGACCGCGCGCTCAAATTCCGCCATCTGATCTTCGGCGACCCGCGCCAGCCGGGGCCGCTGCGCGCGCGCTTCATCCTGTGGCGCGACCGGCGCCGCGCGCAGATACTGGTCGGCGAGGCGGCGACGCAGGGCGCGCTCCAGGCGCGTTTTCTGTCGCAGACCGGCGGCGGCGACGGGTGCGAATCGGGCGGCGCCGAGTTCGCGGGCTTCGTCGCGCGGCAGGCGGGACTCGCGCTCGACGTCGCCGAACGCGGCATCCGCGGCAGCCGCTACAAGGTGCCGCGCTTCGTCGCCGACAGCCTGCGCACCAGCCCGCAATTCCGCGCCGCGCTCGCCGACCTCGCGCAGCAGCTCGGCCGTCCCGTCGCCGACCTCTATCGCGAGGCACGGCCGCTGATGAAGGAGGTGATCGCCACCCCCGGCGCGCTGTTCCTCGATCTGCGCGCGCGGCTCGATCGCATGATGTTCGGCGGCTACGCGCCCGAAATGGAGGTCGACGCGGCCGAACTGGCGAAGCTGCGCTCGGTGCTGCGCGAACATCCGACCTGCATCCTGTTCACGCACAAGACCTATATCGACGGCGCGACGCCCAGCCGCCTGACCTATGAAAACGACATGCCGATGCTCCACAGTTTCGGCGGCGCCAACCTCGACTTCGCGGTGATGGGCACCTTCTTCCGCCGCTCGGGGATCATCTTCATCCGTCGCAGTTTTCAGGACCAGCCGGTCTACAAGCTGGTCCTGCGCCACTATATCGCGTGGCTTCTCGCCAAGCGCTTCCCGCTGTCCTGGGCTTTCGAGGGGACGCGGTCGCGGCTCGGCAAGCTGATGCCGCCCAAATATGGGCTGATGAAATATGTCCTCGACGCGGCGCATGCGACGGGGACGCGCGGCGTCCATTTCGTTCCCTTCGTCACCAGCTTCGACCTGATCCGCGACGTCGAGGAATATGCCGCCGAACAGGCCGGGCGCGTCAAGAAGCCCGAATCGCTCAGTTGGTTCCTCGGCTATCTGAAAAGCCTGAAGCAGCCGTCCGGCCGTATCCGGATCGACCTTGGCGATCCAATCGTGATCGACGCGGCGCCCGGGCCGGACGACAAGCGCGCGCTCGAGACCATCGCCTTCGCTGTCGCGGTCGAGGCGAACCGGGTGACGCCGCTGACCGTGACATCGGTGATGTGCCTGATGCTGCTGGGCGCCGCACCGCGCGGCGCGACCGCCGGAGAGGTGCTGGCGGGCATCGCCGCCGTCACCGCCTGGGCGCGGGCGCGCGGCATCCGCCTCAGCAAGGAGCTTGAAACCGGCGACGAGGCGGCGCTTTCGGCCACCGTCGACACGCTCGTCGCCAGCGGCCTCCTTGCCCGCTACGAGGCGGGGAGCGAGAATGTCTATTCGATCGACCCCGCCCGGCATCCGATGGCGAGCTATTACCGCAACATCATCGCGCACCACTTCCTCGACCGTGCGATGATCGAACTGGCGCTGTTCCAGCTCCGCGATGCCGACAGCCGCGATTCGACCGAGGCTTTCTGGGCCCGGGTCGACCGGCTGCGCGATCTGTTCAAGTTCGAATTCTTCTATCCGCCGCGCGACGAGCATCGCGCCGCGATCGAGGCCGAACTCGCGCGCATCGACCCCGCCTGGGCGAAGCGGCTGGCGAACGGCGACCGCGGCGTCGCGCAGCTCATCCGGCGCTGCCAGCCACTGGTCGGCCACGCGATCCTGCTGCCTTTCGCCGAAGCCTATTCGGTCGTCTCCGACATTCTCGCCCGCGCCCGTCCGGGCGACACGGTCGATGAAAAGGCGCTGATCGATACCGCCCTCGCCGAAGGCCGGCAGGCCTGGCTGCTGCGCCGGATCAGCAGCCAGGCGGCGATCGGCAAGCTGCTTTTCGCCAACGGCCTCTCGCTGATGCGCCACATGGGACTGGCTGGCCCCGCCACCCCCGACAGCCTCGGCGCGCGCCGCGCGCTGCTCGCGGAACTGCGCGGTCTCGCCAACGTCATGGAATCGATGCGCCTCGCGACGCTGGCGCTCGCCGACCGGCTGCCGGCTGCGGGAGAATGACGGTGGGTTATTCAACTTCGTCATTGCGAGCGGAGCGAAGCCATCCAGAGCGGTTTACGCGGGCTCTGGATTGCCGCGTCGCCTTCGGCTCCTCGCAATGACGATGGTTTAGGAGGAAGTGATGCTTAAGCAACTCAGCGCGCAGGACGCCCAGTTCCTCTACACGCAGACCGCGAACAATCTGACGCATATCATGGGGGTCTATATCTACGACCCCTCGACCGCGCCGGGCGGCTTCGTGCGATTCAAGGACATCATCCGCCACGTCGAATCCCGCGTCGACACCTCGCCGCTGTTCAAGCGCCGGCTGCACCGGCTGCCCTTCGACCTCGACCATCCCTATTGGGTCGAGGATGAGCACTTCGACATAGAAGCGCACATCAGCCACGCACGCCTGCCCGAGCCCGGCGACTGGCGCCAGTTCTGCATCGCGGTCGCGCGCTATCATTCGAAGCCGATGGACATGAACCGGCCGCTCTGGGACATCTACGTGATCGAGGGGCTCGACCGCATCCCCGGCATCCCGAAGGGCAGCTTCGCGATGCTGCACCGCGTCCATCATGCCGCGGTCGACGGCGCATCGGGCGCCCACGCCTTCATCGCGATGAGCGACATCGACGCGAAGGGCACCCCCGCGATCGCCGAGCCGCCGCCGGTCGAGGACCTCGGCCAGGCGCCGTCGGGGGCGGAGGCGGCGGCGCGCGCGTGGGCGGCATCGCTGCAATCGCCGGTCAAGTTCATGAACGCGCTGATGAAGATGTCACCGGCGATCATGGCCTCGGCGCGCAAGTCGATCAGCGAGGGCGGGATGGCCGCGGGCGTCCCCGAAACGCGCTTCAACGTCGCGGTCGGCCCGCACAAGATGTTCGACGGCACCACCGTCGCGCTCGCCGATGTCGGGGCGGTGCGCCGCAAGGTGCCCGGCGCGACGGTCAACGACGTCGTCATCGCGACCGTCGGCGGCGCGCTTCGCAAATATCTGGACCGGCACGGCGAACTGCCGAAGGAAAGCCTCGTCGCGGTCGCGCCGATCAACCTGCGCGGCAAGGAGAAGGCGGCGGGAAAGGCCTCGACCCCGGGCAACCAGGTTTCGGCGATGAGCGTTCCGGTGCGAACCGACATCGCCGATCCGCTCGAACGGCTCGCCGCGATCCGCGACTATACGGTTGAGGCGAAGGAGGCGAAGGCCGGGGTCAGCGCGCGACTGATGACCGACCTGTCGCAGCATATCCCCGGCGCGACGATGGCGGCGGTCGCGCGCATCGTGACCAGCGAGCGCTTCGCGGTGCGCGGCACCAACCTGTTCATCTCGAACGTCCCCGGCGCGCAGGTGCCGCTCTATCTCGCCGGGGCGCAGCTCGTGCAGCAGCACGGCCTCGCGCCGCTCGCCAACAACATGGGGCTGTTCATCGCGACGCCGAGCTACAACGGCCGCATCGCCTTCTCGATCATCTCCGAACGCGCGATTCTGCCCGACATCGCCTTCTTCCGCCAATGCATCGACGACAGCTTCGCCGAACTGATGGCGGCGGAGCCCGCGGCGGAGAAGCCGAAGGCCGCTACGGCAAGGCCGAAGGCGCCGGCGCGGCCCAGGGCAAAGGCCAAGGCCCCCGCGAAAGGCCGGGCGAAATCGGTTGCCAAAGGCAACGCGACCGGCAAGACTCGCAAGAAATAGCCGACGCAGGACCAGATATGCTCTTTACCCCGACGCTCAGTGCCGACCGTGACCTCGCGACCGCCGCCGATTATCGCCAATGGTCGCAGGCCGCGCAGGAGCATGACCGCAAGTCGGGGGCGCTGGCGTGGCGCAACGCCGACGAAAGCGGCAATTTCGACTATCGCGCGATCCGCGCCCGGCTCGAAAGGCTGCAGGCGCTGTCGGCGGCGAACGACGTAAAAGGGCTGCTCTTCGTCCTCAACGAGGGCATCCACGGCAACATCGACGGCATGGGGCACGAACGCCTCTATCAGAAATCGCGCTTCGGCACGAAGCGGCTGATCGAGGATTATATCGCCGCTGTCGTGTCCGCGCTCGACCGGATCGCCGCCTCGCGCGCGATCCCGCGCGACGAAAAGCGCGATTTCTTCCGCCGCGCTCAGCATTGCTACGGCCGCTCGGCGCTGCTGCTGTCGGGGTCGGGCGCCTTCCTCTATTTCCACGTCGGCGTCGTGCGCGCGCTGTGGTCGGAGGGCGTGCTGCCGAACATCCTCGCCGGGTCGAGCGGCGGCTCGATCGTCGCCGCGATCATCTGCACGCGCAAGGATGCGGAGATCGGGCCCTTCCTGGAAGGCGACAGCCTCGCCAACCCCGACCGCGACCCCGAACTGCGCCGGCTGGCCGCCGACGAGGTGCGCGACCGGCTCGCCGCACTGATCCCCGACCTGACCTTCCAGCAGGCGTTCGAGATCAGCGGCCGTCACCTCAACGTCTCGGTCGCGCCGGCCGAGAAACATCAGAACGGCCGCCTGCTCAACGCGATCACCGCGCCCAACGTGCTGATCCGCGAGGCGGTGCTCGCCTCGTGCGCGGTGCCGGGGGTGTTTCCGCCGGTGACGCTGATGGCGCGCGACGACCGGGGCGAGCGCGTGCCCTATCAGCCCGACCGGCGCTGGGTCGACGGGTCGGTGACGCACGATATTCCGACCAAGCGGCTCGAACGCCTCTATGGCGTCAACCACCATATCGTCAGCCAGGCGAACCCGCTCGCGCTGCCCTTTGCGACCGACACGCGCAAGCAGATGGCGCCGATCGAGGCGATCCAGCACGCGTCGATGATGACCTTCAAGGCGTGGCTCAACGCCAATATGGTGATCTTCCAGAAGCCGCTCGAACTGCTGCCGCCGCTCAACAGCCTCGCCAACATGGCGCGTTCGGTGATCAATCAGGAATATACCGGCGACATCAACATCATCCGCCCGCCCAAATTCTGGTCGCCGACCAAGATATTGAGCGACCTCGACCAGGCAGAGATCGACGAACTGATCGACACCGGCCAGCGCGCCGCCTGGCCGAAGATCGAGATGGTGCGCACCCAGACCGCGATCAGCCGCGCGCTCGATGCGATCCTCGCGCGGATCGACAAGAGCGGCGACGACGGTCCCGGCCATCGCGCCTCGGCGCTCAAGCAGCCGGTGCGCTGACATGGCGGCGGTGACGCTGCCGGCGGCGTCCGCGGCGGCGGGCGCCCGGCTGCACGTCACCGACTGGCTGCCCGCCGCACCGCCGAAGGCGGTCGTGCTGCTCGCCCACGGCTATGCCGAGCATGCGGGACGTTACGAGCATGTCGCGCGGCGGCTGAACGCCGCCGGCTATGCGGTCGAGGCCGTCGATCACTGGGGCCACGGCCGGTCGGACGGCGAGGGCGGTTTCGTGCCGCGCTTCTCCGCCTATCTCGACGGCATGACCGAACTGCTGGCGCGCGTCGAGGCAGAGCATCCGGGCGTGCCGCGCCTGCTCCTCGGCCACAGCATGGGCGGGCTGATCGCGACGCTGTTCCTGATCGAGCGGCAGGACGCGTTCGCCGCCGCCGCGCTCTCCGGCCCCGCGATCATGCCCGCCGCGCCGCCGTCGCGCGTCACGGTCGCGCTCAGCCGCTTCCTGTCGCGTTTCTTTCCGCGCCTCGGCGTGCTGGCGCTCGACGCGAACGGCGTCAGCCGCGATCCGGTGGTGGTGGCCGCCTATCTCGCCGATCCGCTCGTCTACACCGGCAAGATCGGCGCGCGGCTCGGCAAGGAACTGATGGACGCGATGGCGGCCGCGCAGGCGGGCGCCGCCCGGATCGCGCTGCCGATCCTGTTCCAGCACGGCGACGCCGACAGCCTCGCCGCACCCGAAGGCTCGCGCTATCTGTTCGATCATGTGTCGTCGGCGGACAAGCTGCTGAAAATCTATCCCGGCCTGTTCCACGAAATCTATAACGAGCCCGAACGCGACGCGGTGCTCGACGAGTTGATCGGCTGGTTCGACGCGCATGTGGGGGCTCGATAAGCCCTTTCCCCGCCCGGCAGGGGCCAAGGAGACGCCATGAAAATCCTTCTCATCCTCGTCTTCGCACCGCTGATCGCGCTGGCGCTGCTCTATTTCCTCTTTCCCGGCCGCCTCGTCGCGCTCGGCCGCTGGCTGCTGCGACGCCGCGGCGGCACGGTGCAGAAAAGCGTCACCGTCGAGGGCCGTGCCTGGCCCTATCTGGAGGGGGGCGACCCGGCGAAGCCGACGCTGCTGCTCGTCCACGGCTTTTCGGGGGACAAGGACAATTGGTCGTTCCTCGCGCCCTATCTGACGCGCGACTATCATGTCGTCGCGCCCGACCTGCCGGGCTTCGGAGAGAATGAGCGCAACCCGGCGCTCGCCTACGACATCGCGGCGCAGACCGCGCGGTTGAAGGCCTTCGCCGATGCGCTGGGCCTGGAGCGACCGCATATCGCGGGCAACAGCATGGGCGGGTGGATCGCGCTGCGCTATGCGCTCGACTATCCCGACGCGCTCGCCAGCCTGATCCTGCTCGACAATGCCGGGGTCAACGGCACGAACGAGAGCGACCTTCAGAAACAGGCCGCGAACGAAGATTACAACCCGCTCGTTCTCGCCAGTCTGGAGGACGCCGACCGGCTGGTGGCGATGGTCGTCCACAAGCCGCCCCATATCCCCCGGCGGCTCAAGCCTGTCCTCTACGCCGACGCGCTCCGCTACCGCGACCAGCTCGACGCCGCCTTCTGGGTGATCGCGACCGAGATGCGCGACCATCCGCTCAACGACCGCCTCGGCGAGGTGAAGGTGCCGACGCTCATCATCTGGGGCCGCCACGACCGGCTGATCGACGTGAGCTGCGTCGCCGAACTCGAACGCGGCATCGCGGGCAGCCGCAGCCATGTCTTCGAGCATGTCGGTCATGTCCCGATGGTCGAGGATCCCAAGGCGACCGCCGCGGTGATGCGGGAGTTTCTTGCCAAGCCCTGAAACGCGCGCCACTCTCTTCCCGAACAGGGGAGGGGAGAGGCACATGCGCCTGAAGGTGGGGCTGCTCGGCGGGGGAAGCTGGGGGACGACGGTCGCGTCGCTGGTGTCGCGCAACGCGCCGATCACCCTGTGGGCGCGCGACGCCGAAACGGTCGACGGCATCAACCGCGATCGCGAGAATCGCAAATATCTTCCCGGCATCAAGCTGCCCCCGGCGCTCCGCGCCACCGCCGATCTGGGCGAGGCGGTGGCGGGCGCCGACGTGCTGGTGATGGGCGTTCCCTCGCACAGCTTCCGCGCGGTGCTGGAGGAGGCGCGCCGGCATTTGCGCCCGTGGGTGCCGGTGATCAGCCTGACCAAGGGGCTCGAACTCGCGTCGGGCAAGCGGATGACCGAGCTGATCGAGGAGGTGCTGCCCGGTCACCCGGTCGGCGTCCTCACCGGTCCCAATCTGGCGCGCGAGATCATGAGCGGGCAGGCGGCGGCGAGCGTCCTGTCGATGGCGGACGAGATCGTCGTCCGCGCGCTCCAGCCCGTTTTCCATTCGGGTCTGTTCCGCGTCTACACCAACACCGACCTGCTGGGCTGCGAACTGGGCGGGGTGCTCAAGAATATCGTCGCGATCGCGGTCGGCATGGGCGACGGGCTGGGGGCGGGCGACAATACCCGCGCCGGGCTGATGACGCGCGGGCTGGCGGAGATCACGCGGCTGGGTGTCGCGATCGGCGGGCGGGCGGAAACCTTCGCCGGCCTCACCGGCATGGGCGACCTGATCGCCACCTGCACCAGCCCGCTGTCGCGCAACCGCCATGTCGGCGTCGAACTGGGCAAGGGGCGGCCGATCGACGCGATCATCGCCGACATGCACATGGTCGCAGAGGGTGTGAAGAGCGCGCCGACCGTCATGGCGCTCGCCGACCGCCACGGCATCGCAATGCCGATCGCGCGCGACGTGTCCGACGTGACGCAGGGTCGGCGGACCGCGATGGAGGTGTTCCGCGGCCTGCTGAAATCGACCGTCGGCGACGAGGCGCATCCGGGCTGACGGGCTTTTCGTCACCTGCGAGCGGCGAAGCCGCGCGGCAATCCAGAGTGCGCGGTGCCCCCCTCCCCCGGATTGCTTCGCTTCGCTCGCAATGACGCAAATCGGTCTAATCCGTGGAAGGTGTGTCCCCGCGCAGGCGGGGACCCAGAGCGGCATGGCGCCGGCCTTGGCTTCATCCGCCCTGGGCTCCCGCCTACGCGGGAGCGCCCGGCTTATTCAAACCCGGATGATCCCGTTTCACACCCCGCCCTCGGCCAGCAGCGCCTTCGCTTCCTGGCCCTGCCAGTCGATCGCGCCGATCACCCGCCACAGCTCGCGCCCCTGCGCGTCATAGAGGATCGAGGTCGGCAGCGCGCTGCCCGCCGCGTCGAGCAGGCCGTTCTGCGGGTCGACATAGGGTTGCAGTGCGTTCAGCTTCGCCTTCTGGAACCAGGGGGCGACGATCTCTGCGCCCTGCAGGTCTTGCGCGACCGCGATTACGGCCAGCCGGTCGCCGCGCTCCGCGGCCAGCGCGTCGAGCGTCGGCATCTCGGCGACGCACGGCGCACACCACGTCGCCCACAGGTTGACGAGCAGCGGACGCCCGCGGAACGCCGCCAGCGTCACCGGCGCGTCGTCGGGACCGCGGAAGGTCGCGGTCGGCGCCGCCTTGCCCGCCTGGCCGCGATCGACCTGATGCACGAAGTGCGCGGCGCCCGCCGCCGCTTCGCCTGCCGAAACATTTGCTTGCGGCGTCGCCGCTTGCTCCGCGCCGGGCTTTTCCCTATCGCAGCCCGCGACCGCCCCCGCGAGCAGCAGGGCGATCAGCACGGTTTTCGGATCTGGGACGCGGCGAATGGCGGATTCTCCCGATAAGAGCAGCATGTGGGGTGGCCGCTTCGGTGGCGGACCCGCCGCGGTCATGCAAGAGATAAACGCTTCGATCCCCGTCGACAAACGCTTGTGGGAAGAAGACATCGCCGCGAGCCGTGCGCACGCCGCGATGCTGGGCGCGCAGGGGATCATCGCCGCCGCCGACGCCGCGACGATCGACGCCGGGCTCGCCCAGATCGCCGGGGAATTCGCGGCGGGCGGCGTGCCGGTCGACCTCGCGCTCGAGGATATCCACATGACCGTCGAATCGCGGCTGAAGGAGCTGGTCGGCGAGCCCGCAGGGCGCCTCCACACCGCGCGCTCGCGCAACGATCAGGTCGCGACCGATTTCCGCCTGTGGGTCCGTACCGCCTGCGACCGTATCGACGCGGGACTGAAGGCGCTTCAGGCCGCGCTGCTCGCCCGCGCCGACGAGCATGCCGACAGCATCATGCCCGGCTTCACCCATTTGCAGGTCGCGCAGCCGGTGACGCTCGGCCACCATCTGCTCGCCTATGTCGCGATGTTCGGCCGCGACCGGGGCCGTTTTGCCGACGCGCGCGCGCGGCTCAACGAATCGCCGCTCGGCGCCGCCGCGCTCGCGGGCACCGGCTTCCCGGTCGATCGCCATGCCACCGCAGCCGCGCTCGGCTTCGATCGGCCGATGGCGAACAGCATCGACGCGGTGTCCGACCGCGACTTCGCGCTCGAATATTGCGCCGCCGCCTCGATCGCCGCGATCCACCTGTCGCGCCTTGCGGAGGAGGTGGTGATCTGGGCGAGCCAGCCCTTCGGCTTCGTGTCCTTGCCCGACGCCTGGTCGACCGGCAGTTCGATCATGCCGCAAAAGCGCAACCCCGACGCCGCCGAACTGGTGCGCGGCCGCGCCGGGATGCTGCTCGGCGCCTTCCAGCGGCTCGCGGTGATCGTCAAGGGGCTGCCGCTCACCTATTCGAAGGACCTTCAGGACGACAAGGAGACGGTGTTCGGCGCCTTCGACGCGCTCGCGCTGTCGCTTGCGGCGATGACCGGCATGGTCGAAACGCTCGCCTTCCGCACCGACCGGATGCGCGCGCTCGCCGCCTCGGGCTTCTCGACCGCGACCGACCTCGCCGACTGGCTGGTGCGCGAGGCGGGGGTGCCGTTCCGCGAAGCGCACCATATCGTTGGCGCCTGCGTGAAACGATCCGAGGAGCTCGGCGTTGAGCTTTCGGCGTTGCCGGCCGACGAAGCGGCGACGATCCATGCCGCGGTGACCCCGGCGGCGCTCGCTGCGCTCACCGTCGAGGCGTCGGTCGCCAGCCGCGCCAGCTATGGCGGCACCGCGCCCGAGCGGGTAAGAGAAGCCGTCGCGGCCGCCCGCGCCGCGCTGGAGGATTAGGATGACGGCACAGCGTTCCATCATCGCGGCCGCACTGGCCGGCGTCGCGCTTGCCGCGGCGCTTGGCGCGTGCGGCAAGAAGGAAGATTTGAAGCCGGTCGCCGGCCAGCCGCCCGCCGCCCTGCCGGTCGGGGCGACGCGGGCGCCCACCACGCAGGAGCTGACGACGCCTGACGCGCAGGCCAAACCCGCGCGCAGCGACGAACTTCTCAAACGCTCCGAACAACGCGAACCCGACGATTTCGACCTTCCGCCCCCGGGCTGAGTTCAGAATCTTCCCTTGCAGTCCGTTCGTGTCGAGCGAAGTCGAGACACCCATCGGCCTCGGGCCGTTCGTCGGGGGCATCTCGACTTCGCTCGATGCGAACGGGGAAGGGAAGCTACCCAAGGATCTTCCAGATGGACCATTTTCAATATCGTGACGGCGTCCTCCACGCCGAGGACATTCCCCTGCCGCGCATCGCCGAGGAGATCGGCACCCCCGTCTATGTCTATTCGCGCGCGACGCTCGAGCGCCATGCGCAGGTGTTCCGCGACGCGTTGAAGGACGTGCCGAAGAAGCACATCGCCTTCGCGATCAAGTGCAACCCCAACCTCGGCGTGCTGCGCGTCCTCGCGCGGCAGGGCTATGGCGCCGACGTCGTGTCGGGCGGCGAGCTCGAACGCGCGATCGCCGCGGGCATGGCGGCGGAGGACATCGTCTTTTCGGGCGTCGGCAAGACGCGCGCCGAGCTGGCGCTCGGGCTCGACCGCGGGATCGGCCAGTTCAACATCGAGCATGAAGCCGAAGGCGTCGCGCTGGCCCAGATCGCGCTGGCGAAGGAAATGACCGCGCGCGCGGTGCTGCGCGTCAACCCCGACGTCGACGCCGGCACCCACGCCAAGATTTCGACCGGCAAGGCCGAGAACAAGTTCGGCGTCGGCATCGACGTCGCGCCGGAGATATTCGGCCGACTCGCGGGCCTTCCGGGGCTTCAGATGCGCGGTATCGCGCTCCACATCGGCAGCCAGCTCACCAGCCTCGACCCGCTCGAAGCGGCGTTCGAGCGCGCCGGCCGCCTTGTTGCCGACCTGCGCGCGGCGGGGCACAGCATCACCCACGTCGACCTCGGCGGCGGTCTCGGCGTGCCCTATCGCCCCGACGACAATCCGCCGAGCCCGGCCGAATATGGCGCGATGGTCGCGCGCGTAACCAAGGACTGGGACGTCACCCTGCTGTTCGAGCCCGGCCGCGTGATTGCGGGCAACACCGGCGTGCTGCTGACCGAGGTGCTGTGGGTCAAGCCCGGCGCGACCAATCCCTTCGTGATCGTCGATGCCGCGATGAACGACCTTGCACGCCCGGCGCTCTACGATGCGTATCATGATTTCGTCGCGGTGAAGCCGACCGGGGACAAGATGACCGCGTCGATCGTCGGCCCGGTGTGCGAGACCGGCGACACCTTCGCGCGCGACCGGTTGGTCGACGCGGTGGAGGCGGGCGACCTCGCCGTCTTCCGCACCGCCGGCGCCTATGGCGCGACGATGGCCTCGACCTACAACAGCCGCAGCCTCGTGCCCGAGGTGCTGGTGGACGGCGACCGCTACATCGTCGTCGCCGACCGCATCGCCGCAGGGACGATCATGGCCGCCGAGCGCGTGCCGGACTGGATCGACTGATCCTCCCCGAAACGGGGAGGGGGATCATGCGCAGCATGGTGGAGGGGCACAGGCGGTCTGCCTTGCTGTCGAGAGGAAATATTTGGTCGCACCTGCCCCTCCACCACCTTCGGTGGTCCCCCTCCCCCTGCGGGGGAGGATTTGCTAGATAGTCCCCCATGCGCCAGCTCCCCATCTTCCTGAACCTTTCCGGCCGCACGGTCGTGCTGGTCGGGGAAGGCGAGGCGGCCGATGCCAAGGCGCGGCTGATCGCGCGCGCCGGGGGTCGGGTCGTCCCGGCTTGGGAAGCGGGCGCGACGATCGCTTTCGTTGCGCTCGAAGAAGGCGCCGAAACTGTTGCCGCCGACCTTCGCGCCCGCGGCCTGCTCGTCAATGTCGTCGACCGTCCCGATCTGTGCGACTTCACCACCCCCGCGATCGTCGACCGCGCGCCGGTCACCATCGCGGTCGGCACCGGCGGCGCTTCGGCGGGTCTCGCCAAGGCGGTGCGCCAGCGTATCGAGGCGCTGCTCCCCGCGCGTCTTGGCGCGCTCGCGGCTGCGCTCCACGCCGCGCGCGGCGCGATGAAGGCGCGCTGGCCCGCCGCCGCCGACCGCCGCCGCGCGATCGACGCCGCGCTGGCGCCGGGCGGCGCGCTCGACCCGCTCGATGCCGATGCGGCGGATCGGGTCGAGGCGTGGCTCGCGGTGCCGCAGGCCGCCGCTGCGCCGCGGCTCGAAACCATTCGCCTGACCGGCGCCGATCCCGACGAGCTGACGCTGCGCGCGGCGCGCCTGCTGGGCGAGGCCGACCATGTCTTTCACGACCCGGCGGTTCCGTCCGCCATCCTCGACCGCGCGCGCGCCGATGCCGTGCGCCACCCCGCCGACGCGCCGCCTGCCGCGCCGCCGCCGGGCCTGTCGCTGTGGATCGCCGCGGCGCCGTAAAACGCTACCTTAAAATAAGTTAACTGGCTCCCGCGGCCCGGTTTCCTAAGCCTTGTCGTGCGGCAGACGCGCCGCCTGCAACAGGGAGGGACATATGGGGGTAGAGGCCATCGACATCGACAGCATCCCGCTGCTCGACACCGCCGTCGGGCTGTTCGGATCGCTGGCGCCGATGCAATCGACGCCCGGATCGTCGGTGTTCGAAGTCACCGTCACCGTCGTCCTGATCATCTACGACTGAGCGCCTGCGCGCGGCGGCGCCGTCTTTCCCGCGCCGCCGCGCGCCCTTTCCGCATGGACCACGGCACGATGCCGCGCTCGCGGCACGATCATTTCCCGCGCCGCGACGAAGCGCGCCGCCGGCGCCGCCACGCCGCCGCGAGCGCACTCGACGCGGCGTGGCGCGCGGGCGACCTCGCCCCGGACGGCCTGCTCGCGGCGATGCGGGCGCAGGAGGCAGCGACGCCCGAAGCCGCGATCGCGGCGCTGGCCCCGTGGCTTGCCGACATCGACTGGCTGCGCGCGCGCCTCGGCGAGGCGCTGGGCCTGCTTGCCGCCGACGCTTTCGCGCGCCCGCCGCTGCGCCCGGTCGGCGGCGGCGCGCTCGGCGGGCTGCTGCTCGCCGAAGCGGGCGCGATCCGGCTGACGCTGCTGCTCCGCCCCTTCGATGCCGCCGCGCACGAAGGGGCGCCGACCGCGCTGTTCGTCCCCGGCCGTTCGGTGACGCGCATCCTCGCGGACGGCGGCGCGATGCTCCGCTTCCACCGCGTCGCGGTCAGCGCCGCAGAGGAAGCGGGCGCCTTCACCGCCGCCGGAGCGAGTCCTTGCCGTAGCACCGACCCGCGGCCGTTGCGCGCGGGGGAGACGATCCGGCTCGATTCGGCGCGCGAGACCTTCGGCCTCAGCGGCGGCAGCGGTGACGTGCTGATGCTCCAGCTTGCGATCCAGCCGCCGTCGCCCCTGCCGATCCGCGCCTATGACGTCGCGAGCGGCCGGCTCGCTCATGTCTCCGCCTCGCGCCGCGACAGCAGCTTTCGCCAGATGGCGCTCGCGCTGCTTCGTGCGATGCACCGCACCGACGCCGCGCCGCTCTTCGCCGCCGAAGCCGCCAGCGAGGATTTCGCCGCGCGCTGGAACGCGATGCGCGAACTGATCGCGCTCGACCCCGACGCCCCGCGCGCGCCGCTCGCGCGCATGGCCGCCGCCGACCCGCACCCGGAGGTCCGTGCCGCTGCCGCCGCGACGCTGGCACTCTATCCATCCCCTCCCGCAAGCGGGAGGGGCAGCGAGGCTCGCGAACTTGTTCGCTAGCCGCAGCGGGGTGGGTCGGTGCGCCGCGGAAAGCCCAGCCCCAACTCCTCCCGGAAGCGGGAGGCGAGCAGGAGAATATCATGCCGCGCCCGATCGTCCCGCCCGCCGCGCCCGAATATGATCTGGAGGAGGTGGCGGCGCGCCTCGACGAGGCCGGCGTCGATCTCGGTGACGAGGACAGCCTCGCCCGCTGCGCGGTGCTTCTCGCGGGTTTGGCGAACAACCGCGATTTCCTTGCCGATCGCGTGGTCGCCGAACTCAAGGCGAGCTACCGCGACCAACTCGAGGCGAACCGCTATTCGGCGCAGGTCTTCCTGCTCCATCGCAGCCGCTGCGGCTATTTCATCCGCGCCAACATGTGGCCGGCCGAGCGCGACGCCGCCTATGCCGCCAGCGGCGCCGCCGCCTTCGCCTACGGCCTGCCGCACGACCATAATTTCTCGTTCCTGACTGTCGGCTATTGGGGGCCGGGCTATATCAGCGACTATTATGATTATGACGCGGAGGCCGTCGACGGCCGCCTTGGTGAGCCGCTGAACCTGCGCTTCGTCGAGCGCAGCAGCCTGAGCGAAGGCACGATGATGCTCTACCGCGCCCACCGCGACATCCACAGCCAGCTCCCGCCCGAACGGCTGTCGGTCAGCCTCAACATCATGGACGAGGGCGAAGCCGTTCCGTGGCGCGACCAGTATATCGTCGATCTCGAAAGCGGCACCATCGCCCGCCGCCCGACGATTACCGCGGCGGAGATGCTGCTGCGCTGCGCGGTCCACCTGACCGACGAGGGCAAGGACATCGCCGACCATTTCGCCGCCGCACACCCCGTCCCCCGCGTCCGCGCCACCGCGCTCGCCGCACTGGCGGCGGTGAAGGAGGGCGGGGGCAGGGCGGCGGTGCTCGAACGCGGACTGCGCGATAAGGACGCGCGGGTGCGTGACGATTGCGCGCGCTGGCTGGCCGGATGATCCCCGCCGGACGACGGCCCGTAAAAGCCGCCTTTCCTATATTACCCTGCTATGCCGGCCTCCCGCCGTCACGCCTGCTGACAGCGCCCTCAACCCCTGCTAACGGGCGGCGCCATGACAACGCCCCTTTCGCATATCCGCAACTTCTCGATCATCGCGCACATCGACCATGGCAAGTCGACGCTCGCCGACCGGCTGATCCAGTTCACCGGCGGCCTCACCGAGCGCGAGATGTCGGCGCAGGTGCTCGACAATATGGACATCGAGAAGGAACGCGGCATCACCATCAAGGCGCAGACCGTGCGCCTGTCGTACAAGGCCCACGACGGCGAAACCTATCAGCTCAACCTGATGGACACGCCGGGCCACGTCGATTTCGCCTATGAGGTGTCGCGGTCGCTCGCCGCCTGCGAGGGCGCGCTGCTCGTCGTCGATGCGGCGCAGGGGGTGGAGGCGCAGACGCTCGCCAACGTCTACCAGTCGATCGAGCATGATCACGAGATCGTCCCGGTCATCAACAAGATCGACCTGCCCGCCGCCGACGTCGACAAGGTGAAGGCGGAGATCGAGGACATCATCGGGCTGCCCGCCGACGACGCGGTGCTCGCCAGCGCCAAATCGGGGATCGGCATCGAGGACGCGCTCGAGGCGATCGTCGCGAAGATTCCCCCGCCGAAGGGCGACCCCGCCGCGCCGCTGGTCGCAATGCTCGTCGACAGCTGGTACGACCCCTATCTGGGCGTCGTCATCCTCGTCCGCGTCGTCGACGGCGTGCTGAGGAAGGGCCAGCAGATCAAGTTCATGCAGGCGGGCACCACCCACCTGATCGACCGCGTCGGCTGCTTCACCCCGAAGCGGCAGGACCTGACCGAGATCGGTCCCGGCGAGATCGGTTTCATCACCGCGCAGATCAAGGACGTCGCGCAGGCGCGCGTCGGCGACACCGTCACCGACGCGAAGAAACCCGCCGCGGCGCCGCTGGCGGGGTTCAAGGAAGTGCAGCCGGTCGTTTTCTGCGGCCTCTTCCCCACCGACGCCAACGATTTCGAGAAGCTGCGCGAAAGCATCCAGAAGCTGCGCCTCAACGACGCGTCGTTCAGCTTCGAGATGGAGACGAGCGCCGCGCTGGGCTTCGGCTTCCGCTGCGGTTTCCTCGGCCTTCTGCACCTCGAGATCATCCAGGAGCGGCTGACCCGCGAATATGACCTCGACCTGATCACCACCGCGCCGTCGGTGGTCTACAAGCTCAAGCTCACCCGGTCGAAGGAAGGCGGCCCGACCGAGATGGAGCTGCACAACCCCGCCGACATGCCCGACCCGAACCGGATCGAGGAGATCGAGGAGCCGTGGATCGAGGCGGTGATCTACGTCCCCGACGAATATCTCGGCGCGATCCTCAAGCTGTGCCAGGACCGCCGCGGCATCCAGAAGAACCTCACTTACGTGGGCGGCCGCGCGCAGATCACCTACGAACTGCCGCTCAACGAGGTGGTGTTCGACTTCTACGACCGGCTGAAGAGCATTTCGCGCGGCTATGCCAGCTTCGACTATCACCAGATCGGCCACCGCCCCGGCGACCTCGTCAAGATGAGCATCCTCGTCAACAACGAGCCGGTCGACGCGCTGTCGATGATCGTCCATCGCGGCAGTGCCGAGGCGCGCGGACGCGGCATGTGCGAGCGGCTGAAGGACCTGATCCCGCGCCACATGTTCAAGATTCCGATCCAGGCGGCGATCGGCGGCAAGGTGATCGCCCGCGAAACCATCGCCGCGCTGCGCAAGGACGTGACCGCCAAATGCTATGGCGGCGACGCGACCCGCAAGAAGAAGCTCCTCGAAAAACAGAAGGAGGGGAAGAAGCGGATGCGCGAATATGGCAACGTCAACATCCCGCAGGAGGCGTTCATCGCCGCGCTGCGGATGGGCGACGACGCCTGAGGCTGGCCATCGCCGCCGCGGCGGGTTAGCTTCGCGCTTCCGCAGCGACGGAAGGACAGGCGATGGAGCAGGCCCGGGCAAGGCCGATCGACAATATCGTCGTGTGCAGCCGGCTCACCGACGGGACGGCGGTGTGTCTGCGCACGATCACGCCCGACGATGCCGACCTGCTGCGGCAGGGGATCGCGAAGCTGTCGGCGGAGGCGCGCTATCTGCGCTTCTTCTCGCCGGCGCCGACGATGCCCGACGCGGTGGTCGAACGGCTCGCCGACGTCGACGGGCACGATCACATCGCCTGGGGCGCCATCTGCACCGAATGCGAGGGCGAGCCGGCGATCGGCGCGGTGCACGCGGTGCGGCATCACAGCGACGGGCGCGTCGGCGAGTATTCGATCGCGGTGCTCGACGCCTTTCACGGGCTGGGGCTGGCGCGGATGATGACCGCGGCGCTGCTCGTCGACTGTCTCGCGGCCGGGCTGACGACGCTCGACATCCATATCCTGTCGCACAACCGCGCGGCGGCCCGGCTGATCACCGCGATGGGCGCGCGCCGCAAGCTCGAATCGGCGGGGGTCGCCGACTATGAACTCGACGTCGCGGCGGGGCTCGAATCGCTGCGGCAGGATCGGGATTTTCCAGGGGTGCAGGACGTGCTGCGCCAGCTCGGCGCGGCGTGATGCGCGCCCGGCAATTGCGGACAGCGGGCAATGGGGCTAGCGCCATCGCCATGTCTGCGTCGCTCCCGCGCCCGTTCGCCATCCCGGCTTTCCTCCGCTCGCTTGTCTTTGCGGCTTCGCTGTTGGCGGCCGTTCCGTCGAGTGCGGCCGAGGCGATACTCTATGCCGATATAACGATCATCGACGGAACCGGGGCGCCGGCGCGTCCCGGTCAGGACCTATTGATCGAGGGCGAGCGGATCGTCGCGATCGGCGCGCACGGTAGCCTGGGGGAGCGCGCGCGGACGGCGCGCACAGTTCCGCTGCCGGGCCGCTTCGTCATCCCGGGGCTGATCGACAGCCACGTCCATTTGGCGACGCCGCCGAACCGCGCGCGGGCGGAGGCGATCCTGCGCCGCCAGCTCTACGGCGGCGTCACCGCGGTGCGCGACATGGCGGACGACCTGCGCGCGGTGGGCGAACTGGCGCGCGCATCGCTGGTCGGCGAGATAGCGGCGCCCGACATCTATTATGCCGCGCTGATGGCGGGGCCGCCCTTCTTCGCCGATCCGCGCGTCCTCGCGGTGACGCGGGGGTTCGCGCCGGGCACCGCGCCGTGGATGCAGGCGATCGACACAAAGACCGACCTGCGTCTGGCCGTGGCGCTGGCACGCGGCACGGCGGCGACCGCGATCAAGATCTACGCCGACCTGTCCGCCGAGCGCGTCGCCGCCATCACCGCCGAGGCGCACCGCCAGAAGCTGATGATCTGGGCGCACAGCGCCATCTTTCCCGCCCGCCCGGCGCAGGTGATCGAGGCGGGCGCCGATGTCGTCAGCCATGTCTGCTACCTGGCCTATGAGGCGCAGCCGGTGATGCTCACCGCCTATGAGGATCGCACGCCGGTCGACGAGGCGCTGCTGGCCCCGACGGGCGACGATCCGGTGGTCGCCCGCCTCTATCGGACGATGCGCAAGCAAGGCACGATCCTCGACGCGACGGGCAGCCTGTTCGTCAAGTTCGAGGCCGAACGCAAGGCGGATCCGGGCAAGAAGCCGCTTCGCTGCAGCGGGGCGCGGACGATCGCGCTGACCCAGCAGGCGTGGCGGGCGGGCATTCCGATCTCGACCGGCACCGATTTCGTCAACCCCGCCGGCGATCCGTGGCCCGCAGTCCATGCCGAATTGCTTTACCTCGCCCACGACGTCGGCATGCCGCCGCTCGCGGTCATCCATTCGGCGACGCTCGTCGGTGCGCGTGCGGCGGGACAGGACAGCGACATGGGGTCGATCGAGGTGGGGAAGTTGGCGAACCTTGTCGTTCTTCGTGCAGATCCTCTCGCCGACATCGGCAATATCGGGAGCATCGAGATGACGGTGAAGCGCGGCCGGGAATTCCGTCGCGCCGATTATGTCGTCCCGACGGCCGCGGAGCTTGGCGATGACGATTGACCGGCGGGCGCTGCTGGCCGGCGCGGCGGGACTGGCGGCGGCCTCGCTGGGGCCGTCCGCGGTGCGCGCCGCGGCGGCGCCCGGCCGCGCGAACCGGCTGATCGTCAATGCGCTCGGCGGCCTTTCCGATCCCAATGTCGAGGGCGCCGACGATCCCTATTCGCCGCGCGTGCTGGCCGAAGCGCGCGAATCGGGCGTCACCGCGATCAACTGCACCTTCGGCTATGTCGCCGGTCCCGACGACCCGTTCGAGGCGAGCGTCCGCGACGTCGCCAAAGCCGACGCGCTGCTCCGCCGCCACCCGGCCGATCTGCTCAAGGTTTTCGGCGCCGCCGACATCCGCCGCGCCGGGGCCGAAAGGAAGATCGGCATCCTCTACGGCTTCCAGAACGGCGCGATGCTCGGCGAGGACGCGAGCCGCGTCGACCTGTTCGCCGACATGGGCGTCCGCATTTTCCAGCTCACCTACAATCCCGCCAACCGGCTCGGCGACGGCGCCATGGCGCCCGAGAATCGCGGCCTGACGCCCTTCGGACGGGAGGTCGTCGAGCGGCTCAACGCGCAGCGCATGATCGTCGACCTGTCGCACAGCGGCGAGCGCACCTGCCTGGAGGCGGCGCGGCTGTCGACGGCCCCCATCTCGATCAACCACACCGGCTGCCGCGCCGTGACCGACCTGCCGCGCAACAAGACCGATGCCGAACTGCGGCTGGTCGCCGAAAGGGACGGCTTCGTCGGCATCTATTTCATGCCGTTCCTCGCCCGGTCGGGCCGCGCCCGCGCCGCGGACGTCGTCGCGCATATCGACCATGCGGTGAACATCTGCGGAGAGGATCATGTCGGCATCGGCACCGACGGCACCGTGACCGCGATCGACGATCTCCACGCATATCAGGCCGTCCTCGCCAAGGAGATCGCCGAGCGCCGCGCCGCCGGGATCAGCGCCGCCGGCGAGCGGCCGGACACCTATCCCTTCGTCGTCGACCTGCGCGGACCCGGCCAGTTCTTCAGGCTGATCGACCTTCTGTCGGCCCATGGCTATTCGAGCGGCCGGATCGAGAAGATCATGGGACTCAATTTCCTGCGCCACGTGGAAACCGTCTGGGGCAGTTGACGGGCGCGGGCGTTCCCGTCCGATCCGACGGATCGCAAAGAGCGTACTGACGAAATGGCGAGACCGCGCTTCGCGGTGCGCGGCTGAAATCGCGGGCGGCCGTCGCGCGACCGATTCCGCAGATTACACCTCTTCGAGTTGAATTTGATTGGCCCGTCGCCGGGCCCGCCGGCGCTGCCTTTCCCTTGGGCAGGACGGCCGCATCGCCGGGGCCGTGAAGCCTCTCGAGCCGAAATTTCGTCGAGAGGCTTGATTTATCATAATCAGATAGATAATTCATAGGAAAATAACCGTTCGAACAACGAGCGGTCTTGGGGAGAGAAACGATGGCAAATATCTACCGAAAAAGGATTTTCTTGTGCTCGGCGGCTCTTTCCGTGGTCGCCGCGGCGAATCCCGTCGGCGCGCAAACCACCGCAACGAGCAACGCGAGTCATGTCGATTCGGGCGATGCGGAGATCATCATCACCGCTCAGAAGCGCGAGGAGCGGCTGGTCGACGTTCCCATTTCGCTGACCGCGCTCACCAGCGATCAACTGGCCGCGGCGGGCGTCACGCAATTCCACGACCTGTCGCAGGTGGCGCCGGGTTTCACCTCCGAACAATATGGCGATGCGCGGGCCGGGCGCATCATGCTGCGCGGGGTAACGTCGCAGCAGGATAACCCCGGCAAGCAGTCGTCGGTCGGCGTCTTCCTGGATGGCGTCTTTCTGGCCCGCTACGGCGCGGCGACGGGCGAACTCGCCGACATCGAGCGCGTCGAGATCCTGCGCGGTCCGCAGGGGACGCTGTTCGGCGCCAATACGGCGGCCGGGCTCGTCAATATCGTCACGCGGCGTCCGTCGCTGTCGGGCGTCGAAGGCTTCGTCGAGGGCGTTGCGGCCGAGCATGACGCGTTCGAACTGCGCGGAAGCGTGACCGGGCCGCTGGTCGAGGATCGACTCGGCATCAGCGTTTCGGCCTATCATGTGCGCCGGGGCGGCCTGACGCACAATGCGACCACCGGCCGTTCGGTCGACAATCTGCGCCGCAGCGGCGGCCGGGCGAAACTCTATTATCGCGGCGAGGGCTTCGATGTCCTTCTGTCGGGCGATTATCTGCGCGAACGGTCCGAATGCTGTTCGGCGATTCCCGTTGCCTGGACCCCCACGGCCAACGTCTTCGGTGTCCCGATCGTTTCGCTGATCCCCGCCGGATCGCCCTATTCGCGCCAGACGATCCAGAACAGCCGCAACCTCAACCCGAACAGCGGCGGCGGGGTTTCGGCGGAGATCAACGTCGATGTCGGGGATCATGTGCTGACGTCGGTGACGGCGTGGCGCCGCTGGGACGTCACGCCGATCAGCGATATCGATTCGCTGCCACTCCGCCTGCTCGACGATTTCTACATCGATCAGCGGCACGATCAGTTCAGCCAGGAATTGCGGATCGCTTCGCCCTCGGGACAGCGCGTCACCTATGTCGCGGGCCTCTATTATTTCGCGCGGCGATCCGACGATCTGGAAATATTGCAGCCGCGCGCCGACGCCGCGGCCGTCATCCTTCCGGGTCAGCGCGGCGACACCACCATCGCGTCGCGCCTGAACGACAAGAGCTATGCCGCCTTCGCGCACGTCGATTTCAACCTGACAGACCGTCTGACCCTGTCCGCCGGTGGCCGCTATACCCGCGAGGACCAGGACGTCGATTTCACCCAGACGTCGGGCAACGTCGCTTATGCTTCGCTGGGCAATCGCCAGCAGTCGCGGCGGGAGTCGCAGTTCACCTGGGTCGCCAACGCGCGCTACAGCCTGCAGCGCGACCTCAACCTCTATGCCAGCGTGGCGCGGGGGTTCAAGCCGGGCGGGTTCGACCTGACGCGCCTTCCGAATTTCAACAATTTCGAGTTCGACGCGGAAAAGAACACCAATTACGAAATCGGGCTGAAGGGCAATATCCTCGACCGCAAGCTGCGCTTTTCGGCCGCCCTGTTCTGGACCGATTACCAGAATTTTCAGGCGCAGGCCTTCGACGGCCTGAATCTGGTCACGCGCAATGCGGAGCTTTTCCGCATCAAGGGCGGCGAACTGGAGGTCACCGCCCTCCCCACCGAGGGGCTGACGCTGCAATTCCAGACATCCTACACCCATGCGCGTTACGTGGACTTCACCGACGGTTCGTGCGTTCCCGGCATCGCGCCGCCGTGCGACCTGTCGGGCAAGCGCCTGCCGAACGCACCCGAATGGACGCTGGGCGGATCGGCCGAATATCGTGCGCCGCTGACGGCGGCGCTGACCGGCTATGGCCGGATCGACGGCAGCCACAAGAGCAGCGTCTTTTATCAGCAGAACCTCGACCCCTATGCCTTTCAGGGGCCGCGGACGATCATCAACGCGCGGCTGGGCATCGAAACGGCGTCAGGGCTGACGCTCGAAGCCTTCGCGCGGAACCTGTTCAACGACAAATATGTGAATTTCGTCTACCCATCGCCGCTGTCGACCGGCCTGTACGTCGGCTACGTCGGCGATCCGCGCCAGTTTGGCGTCCGCGCCCGCTACAGCTTCTGACCTCGTGACGACTCTCTCCGTCATGGGCAGGGGAAGGGGGCAGAGGCCATGGGCGGCGGCCGGGGCACCGGTCGTCGTCCTGCTGCTCGGCCTGCTGTATATCGTTTCCTATCTCGACCGCCTGATCCTGGCGCTGCTGGTGGCGCCGGTGCGGGCCGAATTCGGCATCAGCGACACCGCCATCGCCCTGCTCGTCGGTCCGGTCTTCGCGCTGTTCGGCGGCGTGTTCGCCTTGCCGATGGGGTGGCTCGCCGACCGGGTCCGGCGCACCCGGCTGATCCTCGCCGGCGTCCTGTGCTGGACGACCGCGACGATCGCGACGGCCTTTGCGCCCAGCTTCGAAACGGTCGCGATCCTGCGCGTCGGGGTCGCGGTGGCGGAGGCCGTGCTGTTTCCGGCGGCGATCTCGATGATCGCCGACCTGTTCCCGCCCGACCGGCGCGCGGCCGCGACGAGCGTTTTCGTCGGCTTCGGCGTGTTCGGCGCCTTCGGTGCCTTCATGCTGGGCGGCGTCGCGGTGCAGCTGCTGGGCAGCGAGCCGGTCGCGATCGGCAGTCTGTTTCTGGCGCCATGGCGGGCGACGTTCGTCGTCGTGGCGCTGCCGGGCCTGCTGCTCGCCGCGCTGTTCGCCGCGGCGGTGCGCGAGCCGCCGCGCACCGCGTCGATCCGCGCGGCCGTGCCGGTCGATGCGGCGCCGACGTCGCCCGAGCGGGTTTTCGCGCGCCGGAACATGCCGCTGTTCGTCCTTCTGTTCGTCGCCTCCGCGCTTGGGCAGGCGATCGTGCTGGGGGTCAGTTCGTGGTTGCCCAGCCTGCTGGTCCGCGACTTCGGCTTCGAGGCGGGGCAGGCAGGAATCTGGTTCGGGCTGTCGGGCGTGACCGCGGCCCTCGCCGGACTGGCGGCCGCGCCGCGCATCGCCGGCCATTTTCGGTCGCGCGGCCGCATGGACGCGCTGCCGCTGATCTGCGCCGGGGCGATCGCGGTGGGGGCGGTGCCATTGCTCGCCGGTTTCGCGGCCCCGTCGGCGCCGATGCTGCTGCTGTTGCTCGCGGCCGGATATTTCTTTCTCGTGCCCTCGGGCACCTACGCCATCTTCGCGATCAACTGGACGGTGCCGTCGCGCGCGACCGGCCTGTTCGCCGCCGTCTACACGCTCGTCAATTCGCTGGTCGCGGTGGGTTGCGGGCCGATGGTCGTGGCCATGGTCTCCGACCGGCTGGGAGGCGGGGCCAATCTGTCGTCGGGAATGGTCGTGCTCGTCGTGGGCGCGGGGACGCTGTCCATCCTGCTGCTGCTCGCGGCGCTGCGCCCCTTTTCCCGCCTTTGCGAAACCATCGAACGGCCGGTTCCCGGTCCGTCTTCAAGGGGTCAATATGAAACAGAATGAAACCCAGCGCCAGTTCGGCGACGCCCTGATCGAATGCCTGGAGGCGGTCGGCGCCAGCGTGTGCTTCGGCGTGCCGGGCGGGCAGACCATTCCCCTTTATGCCGCCGCGCGCCGCCATGGGTTCCGCCACGTGATGATGCGCGACGAGCGCAATGCCGCCTGCGCCGCCGATGCCTATGCCCGTGTGTCGGGCCGGATCGGGGTGTGCGACGCGACGGTCGGTCCGGGGGCGACCAACCTGGTGTCGGGGCTGGCGGAGGCCTATGCCTCCGCGATCCCGGTCCTCGCGATCGTCGCCGACGTGAAGACCGAGCGCGAGCATCTGCGCGTGCGCGGCGTCGCCTCGCAGGCGATGGAGCAGCAGGCGATGCTGCAGGGCGTGACCAAGCGGGTCAGCCGCGTCCACGCGCCGGAGGGCTTGCCCGACGTCTTTGCCGAGGCAGTGCGCACCGCCGTGACCGGCCGCGCCGGCCCAGCGGTGCTCGAGATTCCGGAGGACATCTTCTTTGCGCCCGCCGCCGGCGAGGCCGTGGCCGCGGACCCCGAGGCGGGGCGCTGGCCGCGCTACGGCGCCGCGCCTCGGACCGAGGATGTCGCGCAGGCGGCCGAGCTGCTGACGCAGGCACAGCGTCCGCTGATCCTCGCCGGCGGCGGGGCGCTCAGCAGCCGCGAGGCGGCCGAGGTGGTCGCGCTGGCCGAGCAATGCTCGATCCCCGTCGTTACCTCGATCAACGGCAAGGGGGTCATCGACGAATATCATCCGCTGTCGCGCGGCGTCGTCGGCGTGTTCGGATCGGTCGAAGCCAGCGTGGCGCTGCGCCAGGCGGATGTGGTGCTGGTGCTGGGGTCGAAATTCGCCCAGTTCAATTCCTTCCTCTGGCGCCTGCCGTCGGCGCGGCAGACTCTGATCCATGTCGATAGCGACGGGGCCGAACTGGGGCGCGCGATTCCGGCGCGGCTGTCGATCTGCGCCGACGCGGGGCGCACCGCGCGCCGCCTGCGCGAGGCGCTGGGCGGCGCGGCGCCGCGCGCGGCATGGCAGACGGACCTTTCCGAATGCCCCGCGCAGCCGGGCACGGCCGAGGGCGATCCGCGCGTCGCGCCGGAGCAGGTGATCCTCGCGCTGTCCGACCTTGCGGACGAGGACTGCGTTCTGGTGTCGGACGCCAGCCTGGCGTCGGGGTGGACCGCTTCGCGCTATCGCGTGCGCGGCAGCGGGCGGCATTTCCTGGCGCCGCGCGGGCTGGCCGGGATCGGCTGGGCCGGGGGCGCCGCGATCGGCGCGGCGCTGGCGCTGGGCGACCGGCCGGGCGGGCGCGTGGTGGCGGTGTCGGGCGACGGCGCCACCTCCTATTGGATCGGCGAGGTCGAAACGGCGGTCCGGCACCGGCTGCCGATCGTCTTCGTCATCCTCAACAACGCCGGCTTCGGCTGGATCATGCAGGGCGAGAAGATGCTCGACATCGAGCCGCGCTCGACCTTCGGACCGGTCGATTTCGCGGCGATGGGGCGGGCGATGGGCGCGCGCGGCTATCGCGCCGAAACGCTCGAAGAGGCGCGGGCGGCGCTGCGCGAGGCGTGGCAGGGGGAGGGACCGGCGATCGTCGATATCCTGACCTCGGAGGACGCCTCGCCCAGCGTCGACTGGGGCAGCCTCGATCCGGCGGCGGCCTCGGCCTATGGCGCCTACGGGATGGGGTGACGGCGATGGACGATTTTCATCCCCTGCACATCCATTGGAAGCCGCGCCGGGATGGTGGCGCGCCTCTGATACGGGACGAGCAGCGCGCTTTGTCTTCGGCCGATTTCGCGGCCGAGGTCGCCGGTCTCGCGCTGCTGTTCGTGCAGAAGGGGGTCGGGCGCGGCGACGTGGTCGCGACGATGCTGCCGAACCGGATCGACATCGTCGTCGCGATGTTCGCGGCGTGGCGGATCGGCGCCGCCTTCATGCCGATCAACCCGGCGCTGACCAGCGCCGAAGCGCTGTATCAGGTCGCGGATTCGGGCAGCCGGCTGATCCTGGTCGACGCCGCCGCGCGCGACCGCCTGACGGGGACGACGGCGACGCTGCTGCCGGTCGATGCGCCGCCCGAGCGATCGGCGGCGGTCCTGCCCGACGCGGCGGTGGCGGCCGACGACACCGCGCTGCTCATCTACACCAGCGGCACGACAGGGCGGCCCAAGGGCGTGATGCTGAGCCATGGCAACATCGACGCGATGCTGCGCTCGATCCACGCCGCGCTGCGGCTCGATGGCGACCTGTCGCTGCTCGTGATGCCGCTGTTTCACGTCAACGCCCTGCTGGTCAGCATCCTGGCCCCGCTCGCGGCGGGCGGCGGCGCGTGCATCCTCGAACATTTCGACCGGCACAGCTTCTGGCAGAGCGTGCGCGACAGCGGCGCGAGCTATTTCTCGGGCGTGCCGGCGATGTATCTGCTGCTGACCGCCGAACGCGGCGCCATCGCGCCAGCGCCCCGGCTGCGCTTCGCCATCTGCGGCGCCGCGCCGATGCCCGCGCAGGCGATCGGGGCGTTCGAGGCGCGCTACGCCGTGCCGGTCCTCGAAGGGTACGGGCTGACCGAATCGACTGTCGGCGCGACCCTCAACCCCCTCGACGGCCCGCGCCGCCCCGGCAGCGTCGGCCGCGCGATGCCCGGCATCGAGGTCGCGATCGTCGGCGAGGACGGGGCGTTCTGTCCGCCCGATACGGTCGGCGAGGTCGCCGTCCGCGGCGGCAACGTGATGAAAGGCTATCTGCGCCGGCCGGAGGATAGCGCCGCGGTGCTGGTCGACGGCTGGCTGCGGACGGGCGACCTCGGCCGTCTGGACGGCGCGGGATGGCTGACGCTGGTCGGGCGCAAGAAGGACCTCATCATCCGGGGCGGGGAGAATATCTATCCGTCCGAAGTCGAAGAGGCGATCATGGCGACGCACCTCGTTGCCGAAGCCGCCGTGGTCGGCCGGCCCGACGCGGTGATGGGCGAGGTGCCCGTCGCCTTCGTCGTCGCGCCCGAGGGCGGCGATGCCGACGCCCTCGTCCCCGCGCTGCAGGCGGAGATCGAGAAGGCGCTAGCGCGGTTCAAGCGCCCGGTCGCCTATCATCTTCTGGACAGCCTGCCGCGCAATCCGATCGGCAAGATCGACAAGCCGGCGCTGCGACAGCGGCTCGAACAGGCCGCGCAGCCGGCGACCGCCCCCTAATCAGACAAAGGAGACGATCATGAAATTCGGACTTTTCGGCGGCGCCGCCCGCGGCGCGGACCAGTCGGGCGACAGCCAGTCCTATCGCAGTTTCGTCGATTATGTCGTCGGCGCGGAGGAACTGGGGTTCGATTCGCTGTTCCTGGTCGAGCATCATTTCACCGGGGCGGGCCAGCTCAGCGCCTCGATGACCCTGCTGTCCTATCTGGCGGGGCTGACGACCAGCATGCGCCTTGGCACCGGGGTCACGGTGCTGCCGTGGCACAACCCGGTGCTGATGGCGGAGCAGGCGGCGACGGTCGACGTGGTGTCGGACGGGCGGCTCGATTTCGGCATCGGCCGCGGCTATCGCCCCAACGAGTTCCACGGATTCATGGTCGATCCCGCGACCGCCCCGGCGCGCTTCAACGAGGCCATCGAACTGATCCTGAAAAGCTGGACGACGCGCGAACGCTGGTCGCACGACGGCGAATACTGGCACTATCGCGACATCCTCGTCGAACCGCAGCCGGTGCAGCAGCCGCATCCGCCGATCTGGGTCGCGGCCCAGAGCGAGGCTTCGGTGCGTCAGGCGGCGGCACGCGGGCAGTCGCTGATGCTCGACCAGTTCAGCGACACCCGAACCATCGGCGAGCGCATCGCCTGGTATCGCGACGAGCAGACCCGGCGCGGCGTGGCGTCGCGGCCGCACCAGATCGCGGTGACGCGCGGACTGCTGCTCGTCGACGACGAGGCGAAGCGGACCGGGGAAATCGAACGGCGGCTGAAAGCCATCGCGATGCTCGCCGCGACCGCGCGGGTGCCGGGCGAGGAAAGCGAAGCGCCGGTGGTGGGGTCGCAGATGCTCGATTCCTCGCGCGACGCGACCGAGGCCTCGACCGTGATCGGCACCCCCGAGGCATGCGTCGCCCGCCTGAAGGAACTGGAGGCGGTCGGCGTCGACTACGTGCTGTTCAACGATCCGTGGGGCGGCATCGAGCGGCTGCGCTTCTTTGCGAAAGAGGTGATGGGGGCGTTCGCGGCGCAGCCGGCCGAGGATCGGGCGATCGCCTGACGGGGACGCCCCGGTCGCCGGATCCTCTCACCGGCGGCCGGGGCGGATCACCGCGCGCAATATCTCTCCGCGCGACAAGGCGTCGAGCCCCGCGTTCACGTCGCCCAGCGCCAGCGTGCGGCTGACGAAGCTGGCAAGATCGAGCCGGCCGCTTTCGGCCAGCCGGACGAAGGTGGGAAAGTCGCGGCGGATGTTCGCCGAACCGAACAGCGCGCTCGACAGCCGCTGTTCGGACAGGAAGAAGGGCAGGGCGGCCAGATCGAACGTCGCGTCCGCCGGCGGCATGCCGACGATGACGATTTCCCCCGAACGGCGCGTGATCGCCTGCGCCTGCGCCACGGTGGCGGGGGCTGCGACCGCATCGATGGTCGCGTCGACGCCCAGTCCGCCGGTCGCGGCGCGGACGGCCTCGGCCGGATCGCCCGCCCCCGGATCGAGGACCAGCGTCGCGCCCCGGCGCCGGGCATCGTCGCGGCGCGCGGGATTGGGGTCGATGGCGACGATCGTCGCCGCACCCTTCAGGCCCGCGCCCAGGATGGCGGCGAGCCCGACGGTGCCGCAGCCGATGACCGCCAGCGACCCGCCGTGCGACAGCTGGGTCCGGTTGAGAACGGTCGACAGGCCGGTGGTGACGCCGCACCCGATCAGGGCCAGCGATTCGGGCGGCTGATCGGTATCGACCGCGACCAGCGATGCCCGGTCGACCACCATTTCCTCGGCAAAGGTGCCGAGTCCGAAAAGGCCGGTCGCGACCGATCCGTCGGCACGGCGCGCGCGGGGCACCGATCGCAGGTGAAGCGACTGGACGCAGATATGCGGGCGGCCGGAGGCGCACTGGATGCAGTGGCCACATGCCGGCGCCGACGAGCTGATGACCGTGTCGCCGGCCTTCAGCCCCGCGACATGGCTGCCGACGGCCAGCACGGTGCCGCTCGCTTCGTGTCCCATCAGCAGCGGCGACCCATAGCTGTGATCGCCGCGGCGCACGGCGACATCGGTCTGGCAGAGCGCGGTGGCGTCGACGCGGACATGCACGTCGGTCGGCCCGAGCGGCAGGCTTTCCACCTCTTCCAGCCGCAGCGCCTTGCCGGGCGCGACGAAGATCGCGGCCTTCATCCCCACATCGCCGGCACGCCGGTCGGCATGCGATACATCAGGCCGGTGATCTGCGGGGGCGGCTGGCTGTCATCGAACCGCAGGTGCGGAAGATGGTCGAGCAGGGCGTTCAGCGCCGCCGTCAGCTCCATCCGCGCTACCTGCGACCCGGCGCAATAATGAACCCCGGTCGAGAAGGACAGGGTGACGCGCGGGTTGCGGTCGGCGATGAAGCTGTCGGGATCCTCGAAACGCGCGGGGTCGCGGTTGGCGGCGCCGATGGCCGGCTCGACGATCGATCCCGCGGGAATCTCGACCCCGGCGACGACCATATCGCGCGTGGCGAGCCGGGGCGGCGCGAACAGCACCGGGCCGTTCCAGCGCAACAGTTCCTCGATGACGCGCGGAATCCGCTCGCGGTCGTGATAGAGGCGTTCGAGCAGTTCGGGCCGTTCGAGCAGCGTGACGAGCAGGATGCCGAGCGAGCGATAGGTGGTGCCCGCCCCCGCCGGCAGCAGGTTGTTGATCAGGCCGAGGAGGTGGCGCTCGCTGATCTTCTGCTGCACGCCGTCGAGCTCGATCTCGCGTTGCAGCAGCATGCTGACGATGTCGTCGCGCGGATTGCGGCGCCGATCCTCGATGATTCCGCGCATATACTCCTCCACCGCCAGCCGGGCATTGCGCGCCTCGTCGGGCGTCGCGGCCGCGATCTGGAGCATCGCGGCCCATTCGTGAAAGCGCTCGAGATCTTGCGGCCGGATACCGAGCACCATCGCGATGACATAGACGGGGAACTCGGCGCAATATTCGAAATAGAGGTCGGTGCGTCCCTTCGCCTTGAACCCTTCGATCAGATGGTCGAGGCGCGGCCGGACGAACCCGCGCCACAGGTCGAGACCGTGCCGGGTGAAGGCGGGCTGGACGAGGGCGCGGAACTTGCGATGCTCGGGATCGTCGGAGCCCATCAACGACACTTCACCGAAGACATATTCGGTCATCTTGCGGATGCCGGCATTCGAAAAACCGATATTGTCCTGCAATATCTGTTCGGTCACGTCATAGCCGACCGAGATGAAGCGCGGCGCGTCGGGCCAGACTTCGGCCATCGGGTCGGGCACGCCGAACAGGTCGAAGGTCGATCCGCGGTGGATCGGCCCCTGCCGGCGCAATTCGGCGAGCTTCGGATAGGGGTCGGCCACGCGTCCCGCTCCCGTTCGGCTTGTCGTGCGCCGTTCCCAGTCCTCGCGGCCGACGCCGGCCACCATGTCCATGTTAGTGTCTGTCATCATATCTTTCATTCATGTTGAAGCGGGAGAAAAGGCGGGGCGTCAGAAGGCGAGGCCGCCGCCGCCGTCGACGACGAGCGTCTGGCCGTTGACGAAGGACGCCGCCGGGCTGAGCAGGAACAGGATCGCGCGCGCCATGTCCTCCGCCTCGCCGAGCCGGCCCAGAGGCGTGCGCGCAAGAACGTCGCGGCCATAGGCGCCCGCGGTGATGTCGCCGAGGCGGGGGGTGCGGGTGATGCCGGGGGCAACGGCGTTGGCGCGATAGCGGCCGGCCGCGGACACGGCGTGCCAGCGGGTCATCCCGGCGATGGCGGCCTTGCCGGCGGGATACCAGCCATTCTCCGCCGCGCCGCCGCGCCCGGCAACCAGCGAGGGCGGCGGTCCCCCCGCGATCGCTCCCGCGACCGATGCGACATTGACCAGGCTGGCGTGTGCGGCCGGTTCGGGCAGCGCGGCCGCCCAGGCGGCGGTGACGCGCTGCACGCTGCCGGCCGTCTGCGCCAGGCCTTCCTCGATGGTCAGCGGCAGCGACGAAGGCGGTCCCGCATTGTTCACCAGATGCAGGATCGGACCATGTTCGACCGCGATCCGCGCCATGTGCGTCGCCACGGTTTCGGGTTCGCCGGTGTGGAAGACATGGGGGTGAAAGGCCGGGCCGAGGTCGAGGCCGTGCAGGCGGTCGGCGTCGATATCGACCCCGATCACCGTCAGTCCCGCTTCGCACAGCATTTGCGCCGTGGCGGCGCCGATACCGCTGGCGGTGCCGGTGACGATCACCGAACTGCCTGCCGGGAAACCGAGGAAATCGAAAGCCATCAGCAGTCTCCTTGCGCCTGCGCCGCGCGCTCCACGGCCGCGGCAAATGCGGCGGGCTGGTCGATCGACACGAAATGCCCGGCCCCCGGCACGATCTCGCTCGTCGCATGCGCGACGCAGTCGAGCGCGGCGGGGGCGCATTCGGCGGCGGGGCCCTTTTCGCCGAACAGGAAATGGGTGGGGACGGTCAGCGCCGCGAGCGTCGCCATGACGTCATGCGCGCGGATCGATTCCATCGCGGCGATCATCGCCCCGGCGCCCGCTCGGGTGCGGTCGCCGTTCCAGCGCGCCAGCAGGTCGGCGTCGAGCGGCGAGCAGAGGCGCGCCTGCACCGTGTCGAAATCCTGCCGCGGCGTGCCGAACATCCGGTCGACCAGCTGCCACGCCGCATCCCACCATGCGCGCGGGCGCACCTGCATCTCGACGAGCAGCAGCGCCTTCACGCGCTCCGGCGCCCGTGCCGCCAGCGCCGCCGCGACGAAGGCGCCGATCGAATTGCCGACCAGCACCGCGGGTCCGATGGCCTGACGCTCCAGTATCTCGCCCAGCACGGAGGCGCGTTCGTCGATCGACAGGGCCGCATCGGCTTCGTTCGATGCGCCGTGGCCGGGCATGTCCCAGCCGATCAGCGCGAAGCGGGGGGTGAGGAAGGGCAAGCTGCGTTCAAACTCGTGCACCGAATGGCCGTTGCCGTGCAGCAGCACGACCGGATCGCCGCTTCCGGCGCGATAGACGGTTATCGGGCCAGCCGATGTCGATTCGATGCTTTTCGTCCTGTCGCCGCTCATTCCGCGCCTCCCTGCGCCGCGTGGAGGGCCGCCCGCCGGCCGAAGAGCATGCCGGGCGCGATCGAGGCGCCGGCGCCCGGATAGCAGGGGCCGAAGATGCCGCTGGCATTGTTGCCCGCCGCATAGAGCCCCGCGATCGGGCGCAGCGCCGGGTCGAGCGCGCGGCCGTGCAGGTCGGTGCGCACCCCGCCCGCGGTGCCGACATCGCCCGGATAGAGCCGGACGGCATAGAAAGGCGGCTGTTCGACAGGCCCCAGATTGGGGTTCGGCCGGACCCGGCGGTCGCCGTAATAGCGGCTGATCGCCTTCGATCCGCGTCCATGGTCGTCGTCGCGGCCCGCGCGCGCGCCGGCGTTGAAACGGTCGAGGGTATCGCACAGCCGCTGGAGGGGAAGGCCCGTTCTTTCGGCCAGCTCGTCGACCGAACCAGCGCGGATCAGATAGCCGCTTTCGATCCAGCCCGACGGGGTGACCATCGGCGGCGCCATTCCGAACGCGTACCGGCTGCGATGCCGGCTTTCGAGGATCAGCCAGCTGTGATCGGTGCCCAGCGCGGCGTGGCGTGCGATCATCCGCTGGCCGACCTCCATATAGGGCCCGGCCTCGTCCATATAGCGCTCGCCCGCGACGTCGACGACCAGCGAATGCGGAAAGCAGCGATCCCAGACATGGACCATCGGACCGGCGGGCGTCTTGGTGCCCGGAACCCACCACGCCTGGTCCATCATCGCCATCTCGGCGCCCGCATTTGCCGCGGCACGGATGCCGTCGCCCATGTCGCCGGCCGGCGCCATGGTCGCATCGACGCCGACCGGCGCCTGATGGATCTGGCGCAGGCCCGCATGGCGGGCGAAGCCGCCAGTCGCCAGCAGGACGCCCCGGCGTGCGATCACCCGGACCCGCTTGCCGTCGCGGTCGAGCACCGCACCGGCGACGCGGTCCTCCTCGACGATCAGTTCGACGAGGGGCGTGCCGCGCCAGACGACGACGCCGCTTCGCCTTGCCGCCAGCAGCAGGCGGCCGATCAGCGCCTTGCCGCGGGTCGCGGTCCGGGCGCCGGTCAGCCGCGCCTTCGCCGATCGCGCCGCGACGCGCAGCGCCGCGCGCGCCGCGGCCAGCGAGCGTATGCCGAGCGCCATCGTCGACACCTCGACCGAATGGGCGGCCGAGAAGAGCGCCCCTGGCGCCAGCCATTCCTCTGCCTCGCCCAGCGCGCGCAGGTCGAGCGCGTCGCAATAGAGCGTGCGGCCCGCCTCGCGCCCGCCCGGCAGTTCCGCATAATAGTCCGACCAGCCGCGCGCGTGGCGCAGCGCGAGGCCCTGATCGTCGAGAAAACGGGCGAAGGCGGGGCTTTCACGAACGAATATCTTCATGCGCTCCCGGTCGACCTCGTCGCGGCCGGGCCCGACCAGCGCCTCCAGATAGCGCAGGCCGTCCTCGCACGAATCGGCGACGCCGGCGCGTTCGAGCACATGGCTCGCGGGCAGCCAGACCGTTCCCCCCGACAGCGCCGTGGCGCCGCCGAGCCACGCCTCCTTCTCTGCCAGCAGCACGTCGAGCCCCGCAAGGCGCGCGGCCAGCGCCCCGGTCAACCCGGCCGCGCCGCCGCCGAGCACCAGAAAATCGCAATGATGATCGCCCTCTCGCAAGACCTTCCCTTTTTTCTATTTACATATAAATTATACAACTGATTGTGGAAAGCAACCTTTTTGAGGCGCTTGCCGGGAAGCCGATGCGCGGCGTGCCTTCGGAAGGGATGGCACGTCGCGGACGGGATGGAAGAGGAGAGAGGATTTGACGAACGCCGTTCTGCCCGATGCGGGCGATATTGCCGGTGCGCTGAAACTGGGCATGCGCCGGCTCGCCAAGGCGGTGGTGGTCGTCACCGCGCATCGGGGCGATGTCCGGGCGGCGATGACCGCGACCGCGGTTTCGGAACTGTCGCTGGACCCGCCCTCGCTGCTGGTCTGCGCCAACCGCTCGGCGTCGATGTTCCCCCTGCTGAAGGACGGGGCCGATTTCTGCGTCAACATATTGGACGCCTCGCACCGGGCGATCGCCGACCGGTGCGCGGGCGGTGCGGCGGGCGATGCGCGCTTTGCGGAGGGCGACTGGCGGCAGGCGGCCAACGGCGGATGGGTGCTGGGCGACGCGCAGGCCAGTTTCGCCTGCGCTTTCGAACAGGCGCATTTCTATGGCACGCACGGCATCTTCATCGGCCGGGTGATCGATGTGCGGATCGCGGGAGAGGTCGGCCCGCTGATCTATGTCGACGGCGCTTTCCGGTCCTGATGCGGTGCGAGGAAATAGGGCCAGTTTCCCATTGGCTTTTCATTTCGTATAAATTATCAAACTGATTATGGAGATCAAGTCCATTGGATGACTTCCTCGGGGAGGATGGCTAAGAACGGAATGGAAAGCGGTCGCGAAGGGACGCGGGGCAAGGCGTTGAAGGGGCAGAAGATGACGGATGGGATGTCGCCCGTGCGAATTCCCAAGGCGGCGGAGATCATCGCGCAGGCCATCCGGCGACGGATCGTCCTGGGCGACCTGAAGGAGGGCGACCTGCTCCCCGCCGAAGCGGACCTGATGGCGCAGTTCGACGTCTCGCGCCCGACCTTGCGCGAAGCGATCCGCCTGCTCGAATCCGAAGGGCTGGTGCGCGTGCTTCGGGGCGCCAAGGGAGGCGTGCGAATCTGTCCGCCGCAGGAGGATTCGGCGGCCCGCACCCTGGGTTTCCTGCTTCAGTTCCGCGGCGCGACATTGGCCGAGGTGCTCGACGCCCGCTCGTTCATCGAGCCGCGTCTGGCGGCGGGGCTGGCGGCCTCGGCGACCGCCGACGATATCCAGACGCTGCGCGATCACCTGGCCCACGAGGCGGAGGTGATCGAGGATTTCGCGCGCTTCGGGCGCGCCACGGCCGACTTCCACCGGGTGCTGGTCGAACGTGCCGGCAACGTCGCGCTGGGCGTGATCGTCAGCATGCTCGACGACATCTTCCTCCGCCATGTCGAGCGCTTCCTCAGCAGGTCGCGCCCGGACCAGCTGGCGCTCAACCAGCAGGCACTGTCCAACCATCGGGCGCTGGTCGACGCCATCGCGGCACACAAGCCGAAGCGCGCCGAGTCGGTGTGGGAGGACCATATGGACCAGCTGCGCACGGTCATCATCGGCGAACTCGGCCAGACGACGGTGCTCGATCTCTATTGACCGTCGAGGCCGTCCTTGTCGCCGAGGGTCTGGGCTTTCCCGAAGGGCCGGTGATCCTGCCCGACGGCTCGCTCGCGGTGGTCGAGATTCGCCACGGGCAGGTGACGCGCATCGCGCCCGACGGGACGAAGCGGGTCATCGCCAAGGTCGGCGGCGGCCCCAACGGCGCGGCGCTGGCCCCCGACGGCGCGTTGATCCTCTGCAACAACGGCGGCTACCAATGGGCCGAGAGCGACGGATGGGCGGTGCCCATCGGCGCGGCGGCGGACTATGCGGGCGGGTCCATCCAGCGGCTCCACATCGCGGACGGACGGGTCGAGACGCTGCTGACGGCGGTCGACGACCGCCCCCTGTCGGCCCCGAACGACATTGTCTTCGATTCGGCGGGCGGCTTTTATTTCACCGATACCGGAAAGCATCACCGGCATCACAGCGACCATGGGCGCATATGCTATGTGGACGGTGCCGGCGCGCGGACGGTGGCCGAACCGTTCGACCAGCCGAACGGCATCGCGCTCTCCCCCGCCGACGACCGCCTCTATGCGACCGAGACGGCGACCGCGCGCGCCTGGTGGTGGGAAGTCGAGCGCCCCGGGGTGCTGCGCGGCGGCCGCACCTTCATGGGCGCGGGCGGCGGCAACTTCCTGTGCGCTGAGCCCGGCTATGCCTATTACGACAGCATGGCGGTCGAGGCGAACGGCAATCTGTGCATCGGCACGCTGCTGCAGGCCGGCATCGCGATTGTCGGCCCCGACGGCGAGAGGATCGGGTTCGTCGATCTGTCCGACCTCGATCCCGCGATCACCAATATCGCCTTTGGCGGCAGCGACATGCGGCACGCCTATGTCACGGCGTCCGCGACCGGCCGCGTCTATCGCCTCACGTGGCCGCGGCCCGGGCTGCGGTTGAATTTCTGAGGCCGGATGCGGTTGCTGCAACCGCCCTATTTGCGCCGCCAGCGGAAATACCAGACCTCGTGCCCCTGCGCGCGGGCCTTGGCCTCGTAACGCGTTTCGGGCCAGCCGCCGGGGCGGACGAGGAAATCGTCGGCGGTCCGTGCCAGCCACTCGAACTGGTGGCGGTGGCGGCGCATCACCATCAGCGCGTGCGCGAGATAGACCGGGTGATCGGTGCCGAAGCGGAACTCGCCGCCGGGCTTCAGCTTGGCCGCGATCAGGTCGACCGGCCCGTCGTTCATCATCCGCCGCTTGGCGTGCCGCGCCTTCGGCCAAGGGTCGGGATGGAGCAGGTAGACGAAGGACAGCGCGCCGTCGGGGACGCGGCGCAGCACCTCCAGCGCGTCGCCGTGATGGATGCGGACGTTGGCGAGTGGCGGATGCGTGCCCCCCTTTCCCGCGAGATGCGGATCGCCGCTGACGTGGACGAGCGCCTGCGCGACGCCGTTGAGGAAGGGTTCGGCGCCGATGAAGCCGTGATCGGGCAGCATGTCGGCCCGCGCCGCCATATGCTCGCCACCGCCGAAGCCGATCTCGAAATGCAGCGGGCGGTCAAAACCGAACAGGCGCGCGGCGGTCACCGGCCCCTCCGCCGGCACCGCGATCTGCGGCAGCAGATGGTCGACCAGATCCTGCTGGCCCGCGCGCAGGGGCTTGCCCTTGGCGCGGCCGTAGAGGCGGTTGAGCGTGGTCGGATCGCCAGATTTATAAGCCGTCATGCCGTGCGCGTTAGCGGTGTCGGGTCGGACGGGCAAGGCGGGGGCGATGCGCGGGCCGTTGACGTCCCGCGGCGCGGCGAAGGCGTTAAAGCCGCAAAAGCCCTGCACGCGCGCGCCGCAATTATGGCCTTTGTGGCTTTAGGCGCATGACATTGGACGGACGCGTCATTGCGAGCGGCGAAGCCGCGCGGCAATCCAGAGCGTGCGGTAACCGCTCTGGATTGCTTCCCCCGGATCAGGTCCGGGGTCGCAATGACGAAGGGGGGCAATCCAAAGTCGTCAGAGTCCAAGCGGCGGAGCGCCAAATCTGCATCCCGTTCGTGTCTCGCCTTCGCTCGACACGAACGGAAGAGAGGCGGTTCAGATTGAACGCTTGCCGCCCCGAATGGCGCGGCGCGCGAAGATCGCGCCGCGATCGGGCGAGAAGCGCGCGGGTCTTAGCGGCCCAGCGCGGCCTTCAGCCTGTCGATCAGGTCGGTGCGTTCCCAGGGGAAGGCGTCGCCGTCCGGCTGGCGGCCGAAATGGCCGTAGGCCGCGGTCTGGCGATAGATCGGCTTGTTGAGGCCCAGATGGGTGCGAATGCCCTTCGGGGTCAGCCGGACGAGTTGCGGCAGTGCCTGTTCCAGCGCGGCTTCGGACACGCCCTCGGCCGCGGTGCCGTGCAGGTCGACATAGACCGACAGCGGTTCGGCGACGCCGATCGCGTAGCTGAGCTGGATCGTGCAGCGGCGGGCGAGGCCGGCGGCCACGACGTTCTTGGCCAGATAGCGCGTGATGTAGGCCGCCGAGCGGTCGACCTTGGTGGGGTCCTTGCCGCTGAACGCGCCGCCGCCGTGCGGGCTCGCCCCGCCATAGGTGTCGACGATGATCTTGCGGCCGGTCAGCCCGGCGTCGCCGTCGGGTCCGCCGATTTCGAAGCGCCCGGTCGGGTTGATATGATAGACGGTGTTCGCGGTCAGAAGCTCGGCGGGCAGGACGTCGGCGATCACGCCCAGCACATATTTGCGCAGCTCCTGATATCTGGTCTCGTCGCCTTCGCCGTCGTGCCAGAAATAGCCCGGCGCGTGCTGGGTCGACACGACGATCGCGGTCGCCTCGACCGGGCGCTCGTTGGCGTAGCGCAGCGTGACCTGGCTCTTGGTGTCGGGTTCGAGGAAGGGCGCGATGCCGGCCTTGCGGTCGGCGGCCATGCGCTCGAGGATCTTGTGCGCGTAATCGAGCGTCGCGGGCATCAGGTCGGGCGTCTCGTCGGAAGCATAGCCGAACATGATCCCCTGGTCGCCGGCGCCCTCGTCCTTGTCGGCGCTTTCGTCGACGCCCTGCGCGATATGCGCCGACTGGCCGTGGAGATTGTTCTCGAAGCGCAGGTTCTTCCAGTGGAAACCGTCCTGCTCATACCCGATCTCGCGAACGGTCTCGCGCACCGTCGCCTCGATCTCGTCGAGCGCGCCCGGCGCCCATTCGCCATCCTCGTAGACGCCCTTGCAGCGGATTTCGCCCGCCAGCACGACAAGCTGGGTCGTGGTCAGCGTTTCGCAGGCCACGCGCGCTTCGGGGTCCTTCGACAGGAACAGATCGACGATCGAATCGCTGATCTGGTCGGCAACCTTGTCGGGATGCCCTTCGGACACGCTTTCGGACGTGAAGAGGAAGCTGTTGCGCATGGGAGACTTTCTTTGGATTTGGATATAAAGAAAAGTTTATGTCCCGGCGCTGTTAGCGTCCGCGCCGTCGAAAGGCAATGGCCAGCGCGAGCAGCAGCAGCGCGAAGCCGACCGGAAGACGATTGCCGAAACGGGCGAAAAGCGTCGGGGCGTGGGCCGGCGGAACCAGCGTGTCGATGCGCCCGGCGCGGTGCATCGGAATCGCTGCGCGGATGCGGCCGTCGGCGTCGATCACCGCGCTGATCCCGGTCGGAGTCGCGCGGACGACCGGCAGCCCTTCCTCTATCGCCCGCAGCCGCGCCTGGGCGAGGTGCTGCGGCGGGCCCCAGCTTCCGAACCAGGCGTCGTTCGAGGGGTTGAAGATGAAATCGGGCCGATGCGCGCGGTCGACGACCTGTCCCGAAAAGATGATCTCGTAGCAGATTTGCAGGCCGACCTCGACCGCCGGGCGCAGCGTTTCGGGCAGGCGGGTTGCGATCACCGCCGGCGGGTGACCCGCTGGCGGGACGTCGACCGTGCGGGTCGCGGCGGGCAGGGAGAGGGTGCGCGCGCCCGGCCCCGGCCAGAAGTCGATGTCGCCCGGCGCGAGCCGCGACAGGCCGATCGCCGACAGCAGCGGCCGCATCGGCAGATATTCGCCATAGGGGACGAGATGCGCCTTGTCGTAGCGCGGCCCCAGCGTGCCGTCGGGATACACCGTCATCACCGCGTTGCGCGCGCCGACCACGGTGCCGTCGCGGCCGAGTTCGAGCTTGAGCGCGCCGAGTAGCATCAGATCGCCGGGATTCATCAGATTCGTCAGCCGTGCCCGCGCCTCGGCCGGCGAACGGTCGTAATAGACGAGCGGATAGCCGGTTTCGAGATAATCGGGAATCGCCGCCTCTGGCCACAGGATCAGGCGGGCGCGGTCGTCCTTGGGGACGGTCAGCCGTGCCAGCTTGGCGAAATTGGCGTCGGCCTTGTCACCCTCCCACTTGTCCTGCTGTCCGATGTTGGGCTGGACGAGGGTGATGGGGATCGAGGAGGCCGTGTCGGCTGTTCCGCCGCCGCCGCCGGCCGTCGCAACTGCGGTCGCGGTGGCCAATATCGGAATCGACGCCACGAGCGCCGCGCGCTTCCACTGCCGCGCCGAAAGCAGGAGCAGCGCGCCCGCCACGCAGACGACCAGCGCTCCGAGCCCGTAGGTGCCGAGCCAGATCGCCGCCGAAGCGAAGCGGCCCGCCGCGATCGCGCCCAGCGGATTCCAGGCAAAGCCCGTGAACACCCAGCTTCGCAGCCATTCGGTCAGCGTCCACAGCGCGGCGAGGGTGAGGATGAAGGAAAGCGTTACCCCGGCGAAGGCGGGCACCGTTGGCGTCCCGTCTCCGGCACCTGCCGCTTTCGCAGGGACGGCGATTCGGGAAACCGTCCACGCCCCCCACGCCGCGAGCGCCGGATAGGCGGCGAGGTAGAGCGCCAGCAGCACGACCGCGATCCACCCCAGCCATGCGGGCATCGCCGCCTGATAGGTGAAGGCGGTCGCGATCCAGTTCAGGCCGATCGTGAAATGGCCGACCCCGAAGGCCCAGCCGATCCCGAGCGCGCGGCGCCCACGCGGCGCCCGCGCGACGAGCAGCATCCAGCCCGCGAGTGCGATCAGGGTCAGCGGCCACAGGTCGAGCGGCGCGAAGCCCGTGGCGGAAACGGCGCCGAGCAGCAGGGCGGCGAGCTTCGGACGGCGGTCGGCGAAAGCGTGGAGTGTCGCGGTCACGCGCGCAGCCTTAGCCGGGCGGCGCGGCGCTCGCCAGAGTCTATATGGCCCAAAGCCCATATGGCCGATCGTCCGGCGCGCGTCGCCGGCGACTTGTCGAAGCGCGGTTCTTCCTGCAAAGGCGCGGAAAGACGAAACGGGCTTTCGACGTGGCTCCATCGAGCCCTGCCGAAGGGCCAGGCCGAACGGACATTGCCATGCCTTTCACGATGAAACGCCTTGCCGTCTATTGCGGGTCCGCGACCCCCGACGACCCCGCCTTCATCGAAACCGCGCGGCATGTCGGGCGCACGCTGGCGAGCCGCGGCATCGGCGTCGTTTATGGTGGCGGCCGGACCGGCCTGATGGGCGCGGTCGCCGATGCGGCGCTCGCGGCGGGGGGCGAGGTGATCGGGGTGATCCCCGACGCGCTGGTCGGCACCGAGGTCGCGCATCGCGGCGTGACCGAACTCCACGTCGTCTCCGGCATGCACGAACGCAAGCGCATGTTCACCGACCTGTCCGACGGCTTCCTCACCATTCCCGGCGGCGTCGGCACGATGGACGAGTTGTGGGAGGCGATCAGCTGGGCGCAGCTCGGCTATCATGCCAAGCCCGTCGGACTGCTCAATGCCGGGGGATTCTACAACGATCTGATCGCCTTCAACCGCCGCATGGTCGAGGTCGGCTTCATCCGCCCGGCGCATGCGCGGATCATGATCGTCGATGCCGGGCTCGACGAATTGCTCGACAAGATGGTCGCCTATCGCCCGCACGAGCCGATCTTCGCGATGAAGGCCGACGATTTGTGACCCATGTCGGGCGACGAGGGGGGCGCCGCCCATGAGCGAGGTGGAATGGATCGCCGCCAGCCTCGTCCTGATCAACGTCGCGCTCGTCGCGTTGCGGAGCGTGTGGAACTATCCCTTCGCGCTCGTCGCGGTCAGCCTCTACGCCGTCGTTTTCTATGAGGCGAAGCTTTACAGCGACATGCTTCTCCAGGGCTTTTTCCTTGTCCTGAACCTCTATGGCTGGGCCGCCTGGCTGCGCGCGCGCGAGGGCAGCGGCGTGCCGGTCGGCTGGATGACCGCGCGGGCGCGGCTGGTCTGGGGCGGCGCCACGCTGGCGGCCTGGATCGTCTGGAGCGCGGCGATGCATCGCCACACCGACGCGGCGGCGCCGTGGATCGACGGCGCGATCGCGATGGCCAGCATCACCGCGCAATGGCTGCTCGCGCGGCGCCGGGTCGAAAGCTGGTGGCTGTGGATATTCGTCGATCTGATCGCGGTGCCGCTGTTCGCCTCGCGCGGCCTCTATGCGACGAGCGTGGTCTATGTCGTGCTGCTCGGCCTGTCGATCGACGGGCTGATCCAGTGGCGCCGCGCCGCGGCGGCGGGGGCAGCGCCCGCATGACCCGCCGCATCTGCCTCCACGGCGCCGAAAGCACCGGCAAGTCGACGCTGGCGCCGCGGCTCGCCGCGCGGCTTGGCGGCCTCGTCGTCCCCGAATATGGCCGCACCTATGCCGAGGCGAACGGCACCGGGTTCGACGAGGCCGACCTGCTCGCGATCTTCCGCGGCCATGTCGCCGCGACGCATGCGGCGCTGGCGCAGGGGCCCCGATGGCTGGTGTCCGACACCGACCCGCTGATGACGCAGGCGTGGGCGGTGATGCTGCTCGGGCGGCGGCTGCCCGAAATCGACGCGTGGGACGAGGTCGCCGACCTCTACCTCGTCCCCGCGATGGACCTGTCGTGGGAAGAGGACGGCACGCGGCTGTTCGGCAGCGACCTCGCGCGGCGGCAGTTCATGGACGTCGCGATCGGCGAACTCGAACGCCGGCGGCTGCCATGGGCGTGGGTCGAGGGCGAAGGCGACGCGCGACTGGCGAGCGCGCTGGCGGCAGTGGAGGCGGCGGAGTTCGCCTGATCGCGAAGGTTGCGGGTCGTCCGTTTGGGGTAGCCAGACATACCCCATCTTCGTCATCCCCGCGAAAGCGGGGATCCAGAGCGGGCGTCGGCCGACCTTTCCCTGGGTTCCCGCTTTCGCGGGAATGACGAAGCGAAAAACGAGAATGGCGTCTTCCGATCGCTATCCGCTATTCACCCCGAATAGGCGTCGCGCAATTCGCGTTTCAGTACCTTGCCGATCGGGCTGCGCGGCAGTTCTTCGACGACGCGGATTGCGCTCAGCCGCTGGGTCTTGCCGACCTTGGCGTTGCAGTCGGCGCGCACGCTTTCGACATCGGCGCTGGGCTTGAGCACGACGAAGGCGACGGGCGTCTCGCCCCATTCCTCGCTCGGCATGCCGACCACCGCCGCCTCGACGACGCGGTCGTCGGCGAGCAGGATCGCCTCCAGATCGCTCGGGAAGATGTTGAAGCCGCCCGAGATGATCATGTCCTTCGCGCGGTCCATCAGCGTCAGGAAGCCGTCTTCGTCGAAGCGGCCGATGTCGCCGTGACGATAGAAGAGATTCCCCTCCGCATCATACCAGTGCATCGCCCGGGTCGCGTCGGGACGGTTGTTGTAGCCGGTCATCATCGCGGGGCTGCGGCCGACGATCTCTCCGACCGAACCCTGCGGCAGTTCGTTGCCTTCCTCGTCGATCACCTTGGCGATGTGGCCGGGTGCGGGGCGGCCGACCGTGTGCAGCTTGTCGGGATATTGATGCGCTTCGAGGATGAAGGCCGCGCCCCCCTCGGTCATGCCGTAGATTTCGACGAGCCCGCCCGGCCAGCGCTTGAGCACGTCGGCCTTGAGCGCGGCGGGGAAGGGGGCCGAGGTGCAATATTTCATGATGAAGCTGGAGAGGTCGAAGCGGTCGAAATCCTCGAGCGCCATGATGCGGCGATATTGCACCGGCACCAGCATCGTGTTGGTCGCGCGCTCGCGCTCCGCCAGTTCAAGGAAACCGCGCGCATCGAACTTCTTCATCAGCACGACCTGCCCGCCCGATCCGACGGTGGGAAGGAAGCTCGCCATCGTCGTGTTCGAATAGAGCGGGGTCGACAGGATCGTCACCGCGTGCGGGCCATAGGCGGGAACGCCGCGCTGGATATGCTGCCAGCGCATCGCGTGGCTGTGGACGATGCCCTTCGGCGTGCCGGTGGTGCCCGACGAATAGATGATGTTGAAGCCGTCCTCCGGCCGGATTTCGACCGCATCGGGCTTCGTTCCCGCGGGCGCCATCCAGTCGTCCAGCGCGACCCCGACGCCGCTGCCGTCCATGGCGATGCGGTCGGTCGCAGCGACGGTCTGGCCTTCGAGGCTCGCCGCGGCGGCGCTGTCGAGGAACAGGTGGCGCGCGCCCGTGTCGGCGATCATCGCCGCCATCTGTTCGCCGGTCGCGCTGTTGGTGATCAGTCCCGCGACGCCGCCGGCGCGCAGCGTGCCGAGGATCGCGGCCATCTGTTCGACGCTGTTGAGCCCGGCAACGGCGGTCCGGTCGCCGCTCTGGAAGCCGTCCTGCTGAAGCCGGGCGGCGATTCGATCCATCATCCGGTCCAGTTCGGACCAGCTTAATCGCCGCGACGGGTCGGCAGCCGCTACGGCATCGGGACGTTCGGCGGCATGGGCGCGGATCAGGTCGGGCAGGGTGGCGAAAGCGCTGTCGAGCAGGTCGGTCGAGGTCATGTCCATCGGTTAGCACAGCGGGGGACCGGCGCAATGCCGGGCGCCGCGAAACGCCGTCGGGTGTGACGGCCTGGGGGGCAGGGTGCGGGTATCGGACGGAGGCGATCCGGGCGGCGAATCGCATGATGGGGCGGGGCGCATCGCCCTCTATCATCCGCTGCGCGAGCGCGCCGCGACGCTGGGCGCGGCGCTGGAAGCCGCGGGCCATGCGGTGCGGTCGATGCCGTCGCCGGCGAACGGACTGCGGCCATGGCTCGACGGCTGCTTCGACCTGCTGCTGATCAACCCCTTCCTCGATTGGCAGGACCCCTTTGCCTTCGTGCGGCTGATGGCGGCGGTCGCCGCGCGGCGGCCGGTGCTGGCGGTGTCGGATCGCGACTCGCTGGAGGAACGGATGATCGCGCTGCATGGCGGCGCGGACGACGTGGTCACCTGGACCGACAATCTGCCCGAGGTGCTGGCGCGCGCCGCCGGGCTGTTGCGGCGCAGCCGGCTGGCCGCCGGCCAGCTTGGCGCGGGCGAGTTGCGGATCGACCTGATCGACCGGCGCGTCGAGCGCGCGGGGCGGCCGATCCGCCTGCCGCTGCGCGAATTCGACCTGCTCGCCAATCTGGCGCGCGTTCCCGATCGTCCGCTGTCGCGCGCGGCGCTGCTCAAGGCGGTGTGGCGGCTCGACTTCGATCCGGGGACCAACCGGGTCGAGGTGCATATGTCGCGGCTGCGCGCCAGGCTCGACCGCGGCTTCGCCTGGCCGATGCTGCACACGATCAAGGGCGTCGGCTATGCGCTGCGCTCGCATCCCGGCGCGGGCGCGCCCGAATAGGGGCAAGACCCTAAGCCTGCTTGACCCGGCGCTTCGGATGGCTACTGACTCGGCGGAAAGAACGAACAGAACAGCTGGAGAGATCGCCGATGCACCCGTCCGTCCACGCCGCCTCTACCCCCGACAAGCCGGCGATCATCGTCGCCGAGACGGGCGAATCGATCAGCTATGCCGAACTCGACGCGGCGTCGAACCGTGCGGCGCAGCTTTTTCGCGCGCACGGACTGGGGCACGAGGACGTCGTCGCCTTCATGCTCGACAACACGCCGCATTATTACGGGCTGACCTGGGGCGCGCAGCGCGCGGGGCTGCGCTATGTCTGCATCTCGTCGCGGCTGACGCAGGACGAGACCGACTATATCCTCGAAAATTCGGGCGCGAAGATGCTGATCGTCGCCGCCAGCCTCGCGCCCGCGGCGCAGCAACTCCAGACGCGGATCGAGCGCTTTTCGATGGGCGGCGACATCGCCGGCTGGCCGAAGATCGAGGACGAACTGGCGAAGATGCCGGCGACGCGGATCGCCGACGAGCGCGCCGGGGTCGACATGCTCTATTCTTCGGGAACCACCGGCCGGCCCAAGGGGGTCAGGGTGCCGCTGCCCGAGGAGCGCGAGATCGACGCGCCGAACAGCCTCGTCATGCTCGCCGCCGCGGCCTTCCATATCGGCCCCGAAAGCGTCTATCTGTCGCCCGCGCCGCTCTATCACGCGGCGCCGCTGCGCTGGTCGATGACGATTCATCGGCTTGGCGGCACCGTCGTGCTGATGAAGAAATTCGATCCCGAAGGCGCGCTGGCGGCGATCGAGACATATCGCTGCAACGCCGCGCAGTTCGTGCCGACGCATTTCGTGCGGATGCTGAAACTGCCCGAGGCGGTGCGCGCGAAATACGACGTGTCGTCGATGAAGAGCGCGATCCACGCCGCCGCGCCGTGCCCGGTGCCGGTCAAGCAGGCGATGATCGACTGGTGGGGGCCGGTGCTGCTCGAATATTATGCGGGATCGGAAGGCAATGGCATGACCTTCGCGACCAGCGAGGACTGGCTGGCGCACAAGGGCACGGTCGGGCGCGCGATCAACGGCGTGCTGCACATCGTCGGCGAGGATAACGAGACCGAACTGCCGGTGCGGCAGGAAGGCACGGTCTTTTTCGAAAGCGAGCAGGTCTTCGAATATCACGACGACCCCGAAAAGACCGCGTCGAGCCGCAATTCGAAAGGCTGGTCGACGCTGGGCGACGTCGGCTGGGTCGACGAGGAGGGTTTCCTCTATCTGACTGACCGCAAGAGCTTCATGATCATCTCCGGCGGGGTGAACATCTATCCGCAGGAGATCGAGAATCATCTCGTCACCCATCCGAAGGTCGCCGACGTCGCGGTCGTCGGCGGACCGCACGAAGAGATGGGCGAAGAGGTGATCGCGGTCGTCCAGCCCGCCGACATGGCCGACGCCACCGACGCCTTGCGCGAGGAACTGGGCGCCTATGCGCGCGAGAAGCTGTCGGGAGTGAAGATCCCGCGGCGCATCGATTTCCTGGAGGCGCTGCCGCGCCACGACACCGGCAAGCTCTACAAGCGGCTGCTGCGCGACCAATATTGGGAGAAGGCGAAGGGCAAGTGAGCCCGCCGCGGGTCAAGACGCGCGACCGCATCCTGACGGCGGCGCTGCGGCTGTTCAACGAACAGCGCTTCGGCAGCGTCTCGACCGCCGCGATCGCCGCCGAGGTCGGCATCGCCGAGGGCAATCTGTGGTATCATTTCCGCAGCAAGCGCGCGCTGCTCGACGCGATCAGCGCCGATTTCGCGGAGGCGATCGAGGAACGGCTGCGGATGCGGCCGTCCGACGCGGGCGACCTGATCGAGGAATATGTCGGGCTGCTCGCCTGCATGCAGCGCGAACTGCACACCTTCCGCTTCATCTATCGCGACCGCGCCGATTACGGCGAATCGAGCCCGATCATCCTCGATCATATCGGCGGCTGGTACGACCGGGTGCACGAACAGCTGAGCATCTATCTGGGCGCGATGATCGATCGCGGCCTGCTCGACTGGCCGCGCGTCCGGCTCGGCGACCTGTGCACCAACGCGTTGCTGATTCTGCGCTTCGGCCTCGAATATCAGCGCGAGATGGACCCGGCGGCGGTCGGCGACCTCGACAGCGCGCGCTGGACGGTCGAGCGTCATCTGACGCTGTTCGAGGACCGGCTCGATCCCGCCGCCGCACGCCGCTTTCACCGTGCGATCGAGCAGGCCGACCTGCAAAGCTGACCCGCCAGCGAAGGAGCCGTCATGCCCTCCCGTCTCGAATTCTTCTTCGACCTCTCGTCGCCCTGGACCCGCCTGGCGTTCGCCAATGTCCAGCCGCTGATCGCGCGGACGGGCGCCGATGCGACCTTTCGCCCGATCCTGGTTGGCGGGGTGTTCAACGCGGTGAACCCGGCGGTCTATGCCGCGCGCGAGCAGACCGACAACCGCAAGATGCAGCATGGCTGGAAGGTGCTGGCCGACTGGGCGCGGCTGGCGGGGGTGGAGATGAACTTCCCGTCGCGCTGGCACCCGGCGAAAAGCGTCCACGCGATGCGGTTCGCGACCGCGCTCGAGGACGACCAGCCGGCGCTGCTCGCCTTTGCGCGCGCCGCGTTCGAAAGCTATTTCGGGCGGCAGGAGAATCTCGACGATCCCGCCGTGCTCGAAGCCGTGGCGACGGGCGCGGGGCTCGACGGCGCAGCGATCCGCGCCGCCTCGACCACCGACGCGGTCAAGGCGCGGCTGCGCGCCAATACCGAAGAACTGGTGGCGCGCGGCGGTTATGGTTCGCCGACGCTGTTCGTCGACGGCACCGACATGTATTTCGGCAACGACCAGCTGCCGCTCGTCGAAGCGGCGCTTCAACGCAACTGAGAGGATTCTCCCGATGCAGGACCGCATTTCCATCACGATGCTGGAGGACGGCATCGCCGACGTCCGGCTGATCCGCGCCGACAAGATGAACGCGCTCGACGCCGCGATGTGGTCGGCGCTGGCCGAGGCGATCGACGAGCTGAAGGCGAAGCAGGGACTGCGCGTCGTCGTGCTGTCGGGCGAGGGGCGCGCCTTCTGCGCCGGGCTCGACCTCTCGAGCCTCAGCGCCGAGCGCGATCCGGGGGCGAGCAGCGCGGGCGGCACGCTGTCCGACCGCACGCGCGGCCTGTCGAACAATGCGCAATATGCCGCGTGGGGCTGGCGCGAATTGCCGGTACCGGTGATCGCCGCGGTGCACGGCGTCGCATTCGGCGCGGGCAGCCAGATCATGGCGGCGGCCGATATCCGCATCGTCCATCCCGACACGCGCATCGCGATCATGGAGATGCGCTGGGGCCTCGTCCCCGACGTCGCGGGAATGGCGCTGTGGCGTACGCAGGTTGCCGACGACGTGCTGCGCGAGATGATCTACACCAACCGCGAATTCACCGGGTCGGAGGCGAAGCTGCTGGGTTTTGCGACGCATGTCGCCGACGACCCGCTGGGCAAGGCGATGGACCTCGCGCGGGTGATCGCGGGCAAGAACCCGCACGCGATCCGCGGCGCCAAGCGCCTGTGCAACATGCTCGCCGACGCGACCGATGCCGAGATATTGCAGGCCGAAAGCGACGAACAGATCAAGGTCATCCGCACCCCGAACCAGATCGAGGCGGTGATGGCGCATATGGAGAAAAGAAAGCCGAACTTCGCGGATTGAATGGGTGGTTGATTTCGGTTTGTGTCGGGCCCTTCGACTGCCTTGGCAGGCGCTCAGCATAAACTTCGGTCTTTGGTCGAAGTCGAGACATCCATCGGAATGGAGCCGGGACGATAGCGCGGCGGTTTGGGAGTAAAGCAATTCGTCATCGCAATTCCATCAATTCCGAACAGCAGGTTGCGCTATGATGGCGGTATCGGATGACGCGCTGCAAACGCGTCAGCGCGAAGTGCAGAGATTGCTGGGCCGATGTTTGCTTCGACTCCAGCAGTATGAGCGCCTGATTAAAGCCATCGTCGCACATCACGAAATCTCGGGGCCTGCCTGCCAGCTGGGGTTGGAGAAGGTCCGAGCGGCGCGGGTGGACGACACCGCGAGAAAAACGCTCGGTGTCTTGGTTGACGACCTCCTCGGGTCGTATATTGTCACCGATGCAATCGGCGCGAACAATGCTGCGCAGGACATTGACTCGTTCAGCGTCCGGATGCGTCTCGTTTTTTCGGACGAGGATTTCGCCCGGACAAAAAATGAGCTCGTCGAACTGGTAAGTCTGCGGAACGGCTTGGTTCACAACTTCATCGACCAGCACGACCTTTGGAGCTTGGATGGATGTCATGGCGCTCACGACGCCTTGGTTGCCGCCTATAGCCGCATCGACGAACGTTTCGAACATCTCCGCGGATGGGCTGAAGATATGGAACAATGTCGGCGTCTGGCCGCGGAGTTTGTCCAGTCGGATGAATTTCGCGATTGTGTCATCAATGGCATTGCCCCGGATGGCAAAGTGGATTGGTCTGCCACAGCTATCGTGGATGCGTTGCGGGAAGCGGCCGGTGAGTTGGCCATCGACGGATGGGCATCCGTCGCCGATGCCGGAAGATGGATTGCCGAGCGGTTTCCAGAGCAACTACCCGGGAAATATGGATGCAGCAGCTGGCGGCAGGTCGTGCATGAGTCGCGAGTATTCGAGATTCGATATTTCGAAGAAGATGGGCAGCGTTCTGCTCGCTATCGGGAAAAGGAAAGTCCTTCGATGTCACATTAACAGGTTTGGGATCCTGCTGATTGCTATGCAAGGCAGAAGAAATTTCTATGTTAGCCGCATAAATCCGGTCCATCACTTCTAACTTTACGATGCAACACACGTCTCGGATCCGAGCAAACTCAAAAACCGCGCCGCGTGGTGCCAGTCGGCCTCGCGGCGCGCACGCGTCTTCCGCGCTTCGGTATCGGCGCCCCAGCGGCGTTCCTGATAGAGTTCGTCGAGGCTGACCGCCGTCCACAGCGCGTCCGCCGGAAAGGCATCCTCGACCAGCGCGAGCCCGGCGACGAGCGACCCGCCGATGGTGACGAGCGGCGCGAGCGGCGCGAGGCGGAAGGGATCGAGGCCCTGCACCGCATCGCGCAGCGCCGCGACCGTCGCGGGCGGCTGATCGACCGGCAGCACCCCCTGCGCGAGCGCGAATTCGATCCCGTGGCGCTGCTCGGCCCAGGCGAGCAGCGGGTTCCACGCCGCCGCCTGTTCGGCCTGCAGCGCCGCGTCGCGGTCGTCGCGGTAGCAGAAGAGGTCGCTCGCGGCATAGGCGGCGATCGGCGCCGCGAAGCCGGCGGGGTCGGCGGTGGCGAGGTCGATCGCGGCGTTGGCGATGCCTGTCAGCGGCATCGACGCCGGGTCGATATCCTCGCCCTGCGCGTCCCACTCGGCGGCGATCGCCTCGGCCAGCGCGCGGCCCGCGACGGCGAGCGGCGCACGCGCCGGGGTGCGCACCGGCCGCCCGTCGAGCGCGACGCCCCAGCCGCCGTCCTGCGGGACAGCCTCGGCCTGCTTCCAGAAGCGCTTCACGGCCCGGGCGGCGTCCGCCAGCGGCGCGCGAGAATGCGCGGCATGATCGCGAAATCGAACAAGCCGATCAGCACCACGGCGGCGCCGACCCAGCGGTCGGCGGGCTGGCCGGCGAGCGCCCATACGCCGCGGATGAGCAGGAAGCCCGCGAGGATGAGCAGCGCGCCCACAAGTCGCATGCTGGACAGCGCGAAAAAGCGTTTCTTCGCCAGGGCGTCTTCGGGTCGGGTCATGCGCTTTTCCTATCGCCGCCAAGCTCGCGCATCAAATGCGCCAGCGCGCCATGGCCGGTCGCCTCGATCGCCGTCGCGATCCGCGCGCGTTCGTCGGCCGGCTTGTTCTGCGACAGCTTGATCGTCGGGCGCCATGCGGCGATCCGCATCTCGAAGCCGATGATCGCACCGGTCAGTTTCGCGAAATAATTCGGGTCCATCTTGTCGCGCGTCCACGGCGGATTCGCTCCGATCCGCGCCTCGTGCTGCGCCGACAGCGCGTCGAGCTGCGCCACCAGTTCGGCCTCGTCGAGCCGGCGCGCCGGGCCTTCCATCTCGACCGCGACATAATTCCACGTCGGCACCGCGTGCGCTTCCTCGGCATACCAGCCCGCGCTGACATAGGCGTCGGGGCCCTGCACGACCGCAAGCGCCGTCGCCCCGGCGAGATGCCGGGTCAGCCCGTTGCCGCGCGACAGATGGAATTGCAGCGTCGCCGCATCCGCGCTCAGCACCACCGGCGCGTGCGCGACGCGCGGGCCGTCGGGCGTGCCCGCGAAGATGGCGGCGAAGCCGATCTCGCGCACCAGCAGCGCGGCGAGGTCGTCCTGCCGCGGCCGGAAGGCGGGGTCGGGATGCATCAGCGCGGTTTCCGGGGCGCGGGCTTGCGGCCGCCGGGTTTCGCGGGGCCGCGTTTCGCCGGGGCCTTGGGCTTCGCCTTGGCTTCGGCGCGGCCGCGCCGCTCGCCGCGCCTTGCCTTGCGCACTTGCTTGGCGTGCGCCTTGGCCTTCGTCTTCTGCACGGTCTTCGCCGAAGGCCGGGGCGCCTCCTCGGCCAATGCGTCGCCGAGCAGCGGGTCGAAGCCCAGCGCGTCGAGGCTCGCAGCGAAATGTTCGGGCACCGGCGCCGAGATGTCGAGCGCGCCGCCGTCGGGATGGTCGATGCGCAGGCGGCGGCTGTGCAGGTGCAGCTTGCGGCTGATCGTGCCGGTCAGGAAAGCCGCCTTGCCGCCATATTTGCCGTCGCCGACGATCGGGTGGCCGATCGCCGCCATATGGACGCGAAGCTGATGGGTGCGGCCGGTCAGCGGCTGGAGTTCGACCCACGCCGCGCTGTTCCCCGCGCGCTCGATGATGCGATAGCGCGATTTCGAAGGCAGCCCCTTGTCGTCGACATGCATCTTCTCGCCGCCCGATCCGGGCTGCTTCGCCAGCGGCAGATCGATTTCCCCCTGCGCGATGTCGGGGACGCCGACGACGATCGCCCAATAGGTCTTGCGCGCGCTGCGGTTCGAGAAGGCCTTGGCGAACCATGCGGCGGCGCGCGGGGTGCGCGCGACGAGCAGCGCGCCCGACGTGTCCTTGTCGAGCCGGTGGACGAGCTTCGGCCGCACCGGCGCCTCGCCCTGCAACGCGCCGAGCAGCCCGTCGACATGCGCGTCGGTCTTCGTCCCGCCCTGCGTCGCAAGCCCCGGCGGCTTGTCGAGCACGAACGCGCTCGCATCGCGGTGGATCACCATCGCTTCGGCCAGCGCGACGTCGGCGGGGGACAGCGGCCGGTCCTTGCGCGGACGCGGTCCGGTGGGGGCGGCGGGGGGAACGGGCATCGCGATCCGCTGCCCCGCCTCGATCCGGGCGGAGACGTCCGCTTTCTTTCCGTCGAGCGTCAGTTCGCCCGACCGCGCCCAGCGCGCAATCAGCGCGTGCGGCGTGCCCGGCCGGTGCCGCTTGAACCAGCGGTCGAGCCGGATGCCGTCATCCTCTTCCCCGACGGTGGCGCTGTCGCCGCTCATGCCGGAAACTGCCGCATCGCGAGCATCCCCAGCCCGCATACCGCGATGCCGACGACGACCGACGAGAGGACGTAGGCGGCCGCCTGCGCCATCGCTCCGCGTTCGAACAGCAGCCAGAATTCGAGGCTGAACGAAGAAAAGGTGGTGAAGCCGCCGAGAATGCCGACGCCCAGGAACAGCCGCGTCGTCTCGCTGCCGCCGCTGCGCGCGAGCCAGCCGATCAGCAGGCCCATCAGCAGGCTGCCCGCGATGTTGATCGACAGCGTCCACCACGGGAAGCCGGGGCCGAGCCGCGCGAGCATGATCTGGCCGACCAGATGCCGCGCCCCCGCGCCGATCGCGCCGCCGACCATGACTGGGAAAAGTCCGTTCATGCGCTCGTCCCTAGCGGCAAAAGCGCGCGGCGGAAAGCGGGCGATGGCCATTCGGGACGCGCTGTCGATGCCGGTCGGGCCCGTGGCGCCGCGGTGCCGGTTTCGGCGGCTATTCTTTCGGCCGCTGGTGCGCCCCGCGCCAGTCGGCGGGCCGGACGAAGCGCCCCTGCCAGATGCCGCGTCGCTTTGCGCGCGCTTCGGCTTCCTCGACGAAATAGCGGTCGTCGGTCGCGATCGCCCAGCCCTGACGTACCAGCGCGGCGCCGAGGTCGGACCCCGCGGGACCAGGAGCGGTCCGGCAGGCCGCGAGCGTTCGGCGATAACGGTCCGTGCCTTCGAGCGTGCAATGGAGGGGCCCACGCCCGGCGAGACGTTCGAGCGCCGCGCGCGCCTCGACCCCGCACGGCCAGCGCGTGCCGTCGGCGCGTTCGCAGTCCTGCCGATATTCGACCGCGTCGATGCCGACGAGCCGGATGGTCAGGGCGCGGCCATCCTGCCGCGCCGTCAGGCTGTCGCCGTCGATGACGTGGACGAGCGGGACCACCGCCACCGGCGCCGGGCTTCCCAGCCATGCCGCGACCGCCAGCCCGGCGAGCAGCAGCAGGGCGACCAGCGCACGCAGCCGCCGGCGCCAGCGCAGGCGGGTGAGGGGAGAGGAACGGCGCATCGCGCTCGCGGTGGAGCGGCGAGGCCGGCGTTGCAAGGGTGAATCAGGGATTGACGTTGAGAACAAATCATGTCCAAAATGGACCAAATTCGCCTGCCGACTTGCCCGCGCACCGCGGCGAGTCCGCGGCAGGGTCCGAAATGGCGGCAGATGCGAGCGAACAAAAGGGGAATATCGCCGCTATGACGGCATAAGGGCACCGGGATGGGTAGAAAACAGGGAAAGGGTGGGGCCATGGAACAGGCGATCGCATTTCGACCGGCGGAGACCGTGCCATCGCCGGATCGGGCGAACCTTGGACCGGCGACGCGCTTGCTGTTCGTCGGCCCGGCGGAAGCGGTGCCGGACTATGCGCGGGCGGGGGTCCGGCTGGTCGCGGCGCTCGCCCCGTCCGACGCGGCGGCGCATATCCGCGCGATGATCGCGGTCGACATCGTCTGGCTGGCCGACGCCGACGCGATCGACGAGCCATCGCTTGCCGACATCGCCGCCGCGGTGATCGAACGCGATTGCCGGCTGGTGTGCGAGACCGGGCTGGCGGCGCTCGACCGCGTCGCGGCGGCGATCCCGCCCGCGGTGCGCGCCGAATGGCTGGTCGAGGCCGATGCCGCCGACCGGCTGGTCGCGCTTGCCGCCGCCAGCCCCGGCGCGGCATTTGCCGTGCACGACGTCGCGCGCGACGAAGCGATGGAGCGCATCGATCGCTTGCAGGAAGAGGTGGCGCGCATCTCGCGCCTGCTCGGCGACCTTGCCGGACAGCGCGGGCTGGCGGGGGGACCCGGCGGGCTGGCGATGCCGCCGTCCGACGACCCCGGCCGCGCGGTGTCGCTGCGGTCGCCCGGGCGCGACTATGTCGTCACGCCACGCAGCTTCGTGCCCGAGGATCGGGCGACCGATCGCCAGCGCGCCAAGGCGGTGCGCCGCCTCCTGCGGCAGCGGCGGATACGCGAGCAATATTTCCCGGCCGACCTGTTCGCCGATCCGGCGTGGGACATGCTGCTCGATCTTTATGCCGCGCGGCTCGAGCGGCGGCCCGTTTCGGTATCGAGCCTGTGCATCGCCGCCGCGGTCCCCGCGACGACCGCACTGCGCTGGATCAAGACGATGACCGACGCCGGCCTGTTCGTGCGCGAAGCCGACCCCAACGACGGACGCCGGATCTTCATCGCGCTCGCCGACGGCGCGGCCGATGCGATGACGCGCTATTTCGAGGCGCTGGAGGAATAGGCGGGGCGGCTTGCCAGTGCGGCGAAGCTGTGGCAGGGCGCCCGCTCCCCGCAGGGGGCGCTTAGCTCAGTTGGTAGAGCATCTCGTTTACACCGAGAGGGTCGGCGGTTCGAGCCCGTCAGCGCCCACCATATCCGCCTTGTTGAGACTGCCCTTTCGGGGCTAGGTGAATCACCTGTCCAAAAAGAGGTCCCCCGCATGAAACGTCTCGCCGCCGCTCTGGCATCCTCGCTGCTCGCTTTGGCCGCGCCCGCGCTCGCGGCGCCGCAGCAGGGCGATGTCGTCATCCGCCATGTGAACCTCGTCGATGTCGAGGCGGCGAAGACGCAGGCCGATCAGGCGGTGGTGCTGCGCGGCGCCGACATCGTCGCCGTCGGCGCCGATGCCGCGATCGCGCGCGACTGGCGCGCGGCCAAGGTCGTCGAGGGCAAGGGTCTCTATCTGATCCCCGGCCTTTGGGACATGCACGTCCATTTCGGCGGGGGGCCCGAACTGATCGAGGAGAACAAGGCGCTTCTTCCGCTTTATGTCGCGAACGGCATCACGACGATCCGCGACTGTTCGGGCGACCTGCCCGACGAAGTGCTCGGATGGCGCAGCGAGATTGCGAGCGGCAGCCTGTTCGGGCCGCGCCTGCTGACCTCCGGCGCGAAGATCGAGGGGATCGCGCCGGTGTGGAAGGGAACGATCGAGGTCGGCAGCGAAGCTGACGTCGATGCGGCGCTGACCCGGCTGCAACAGCGCGACAAGGTCGATTTCGTCAAGATCACCGACAGCACGCTGAAACCCGACCTGTTCCTTTATGCGCTGCGGCAGGCGAAGGCGCGCGGAATCCGGACGTCGGGGCATATCCCGATGGCGCTGACCACCCGGCAGGCGGTCGATGCCGGGATCAGTTCGATCGAGCATCTCGACTATGCCTATCACGCCGGGGCGAGCGACGAAGCGGCGGTCGCCGCCGATTTCGCGGCGGGCCGCATCGACCGTGCCGAGGCGAGCCGCCGGCTCGACGCGGCGTTCGATCCCGCGACCGCGATGGCGGCCTATCGCCATTTTGCCGAAAAGGGCGTGTTCGTCACCCCGACGCTGAACGGCAGCCGCATCCTCGCCTTCCTCGACCGCGACGACCACAGCAAGGACGAAGGGCTCGCCTATATCGGGCCGAAGCTGCGCAAGACCTATGACTGGCGCATCGAGCGCGCGGCCAAGGCCAGCCCCGAGGCGATCGCGGCGCGCCACGCGCATATCGACGCGATGGCGCGGATATTGCCGATGCTGCAGCAGGCCGGCGTCACGATCATCGCCGGAACCGACGCGGGATTCCTCAACAGCTTCAACTATCCCGCCTTCGCGCTGCACGACGAGATCGCGCTGTTCGTCGAAAAGGGGCTGACCCCGGCGCAGGCACTCGCCTCCGCGACGCGCGCCGGGCCGGCGTGGTTCGGCCAGCTCGACCGCTATGGCGCGATCCGGCCGGGGATGGCCGCCGACCTGGTGCTGCTGCAACGCAACCCGCTGGAGGATATCGCCGCGACGAAGGCGATCGACACGGTGGTGATGCGCGGCAAGACTTATGACCGCGCCGCACTCGATGCGATGCTGGCCGACACGCGCGCCAAGGTCGCGGCGTGGAACGCGGAGGACAGCGCGAGCGAATAGGGCGGCGCGCCTACGATCTGGAACGGGATATGGGCTGGATTTGGAGCACGATGACTTTGGATTGCCCCACTTCGTCATTGCGAGCGGAGCGAAGCAATCCAGGGCGGTCTGCGTGCGCTCTGGATTGCCGCGCGGCTTCGCCGCTCGCAATGACGAATCCAGTCGATGTCATAACGTTCTGACGCTCGGCGCGTCGGGATGGTCGCCCGGGCCGGCGCCATGACGCTCTGGGTCCCCCTTCGCGGGGAAGACGTTTCGTTCAAAAAAGATTGCACTTTGACGGTGTAGATCCCGGCTCGCGGCTCGCGAAGCGGTCGTGAGTCAGCGGAGCAGCCGTCGGCGTTCGAGAGCTTCGACGGCCGCCTTGCTTTCGGCCAGTCCCAGCCCGGTGACTTCGCGCCACAGCTTTATCGCCTCTTTCTTGCGATTCTGGCGCAGCAGTTCGACGACCGCCTCTTCATCGCTGCCCGTGGGTACGGGCGCGCTGGAAACGGAGACCGGCCGCCCGGTGGGTCGCGGTGCCGGCGGCGGCGCGATCAGGTCGCGCGCGCCGCGTCCGGCCTTGCGGCGCAGCATCCATGTCAGCGCCGCGCCGCACAGGAAGCCCGCGGCGAAGAGGAGCAAGGCGCTCACCGCTTCGCCCCCGGGCCTCCCGCTCGCGGGTCAGGCGGCGAGCTTGCGCAGCACATAGTGCAGGATGCCGCCGTTCATATAATATTCGACCTCGTTCGCCGTATCGATGCGGCAGAGCGTGTCGAAGCTGAAGGTCGACCCGTCGGGGCGCGTTACCTGCACTGTCACCGTCTGGCGCGGCTTCAGGTCGGCGACGCCGGTGATGGTGAAGCTGTCGTCGCCCGTCAGCGCCAGCGTCTCGCGCGTCTGGCCGTCCTGCAACTGGAGCGGCAGCACGCCCATGCCGACGAGGTTCGAGCGGTGGATACGCTCGAAGCTTTCGGCGATCACCGCGCGCACGCCGAGCAGGATGGTGCCCTTCGCAGCCCAGTCACGCGACGAACCCGTGCCATATTCCTTGCCCGCGACGACGACGAGCGGGGTGCCGTCGGCCTTGTGGCGCATCGCGGCGTCATAGATGGGCATCACTTCCTGCCCATAGCGCGACATGCCGCCCTCGATCCCCGGCACCATCTCGTTGCGGATGCGGATGTTGGCGAAGGTGCCGCGCATCATCACCTCGTGATGGCCGCGGCGCGAGCCGTAGCTGTTGAAGTCGGCCCTGGCGACCTGATGCTCCATCAGCCATTTGCCCGCCGGGCTGTCGGCCTTGATCGACCCGGCCGGGCTGATGTGGTCGGTGGTGATCGAATCGCCCAGGATCGCGAGCGGCTTTGCGTCGACGATGTCGGCGACCGGCGCCGGCGTCATCTCCATCCCCTCGAAATAGGGCGGGTTGGCGACATAGGTCGACCCGGCGCGCCACTGATAGGTGTCGCTGCCTTCGACCTGGATCTTCTGCCAATGCTCGTCGCCCTTGTAGACATGGGCGTAGCGCGCCTCGAACATGCCGCGGTCGACCGCGCCGGCGATGGTGTCGGCGACCTCCTGGTTGGTCGGCCAGATGTCCTTGAGGTAGACGTCGTTGCCGTCCTTGTCCTGCCCGATCGGCGTGCCCGTGAAATCCTCGGTGACGGTGCCCTTCAGCGCGTAGGCGACGACGAGCGGCGGCGAGGCGAGGAAGTTGGCGCGCACGTCGGGCGACACGCGGCCCTCGAAATTGCGGTTGCCCGACAGGACCGAGGCGGCGACGATGTCGTTGCCGTTGATCGCGGCCGAGATCGGCTCGGCGAGCGGGCCCGAGTTGCCGATGCAGGTCGTGCAGCCATAGCCGACGAGGTTGTAGCCGATCGCGTCGAGGTGCGGCTGGAGGCCCGCCTTGGCGAGATAGTCGGTGACCACCTGCGATCCCGGCGCGAGGCTGGTCTTGACCCACGGCTTCGGCTTCATGCCGCGCTCGTTCGCCTTCTTGGCGACGAGGCCGGCGGCGATCATCACGCCGGGGTTCGAGGTGTTGGTGCAGCTGGTGATCGCGGCGATGACGACGTCGCCGTCGCCGATGTCGTGATCGCGGCCCTCGACCGGCACGCGCTTCGCGCCGTCATGCTTGTAGACATTGGCGAGGTCGGCGTTGAACACGTCGTCGACCTCGGTCAGCACGACCTTGTCCTGCGGGCGCTTCGGCCCGGCGAGGCTGGGGACGACGGTCGCCATGTCGAGTTCGAGCGTGTCGGTGAACACGGGGTCGGGCATGCCGGCGTGGCGCCACAGGCCCTGCGCCTTCGCATAGGCTTCGACCAGCGCGATATTCTCTTCGCTGCGGCCGGTCAGCCGCATATAGTCGATCGTCTTTTCGTCGATGCCGAAGAAGCCGCAGGTCGCGCCATATTCGGGCGCCATGTTGGCGAGCGTCGCGCGGTCGGCGAGGCTGAGGCTGTCGAGCCCGGGGCCGAAATATTCGACGAAGCGCCCGACGACGCCCTTGGCGCGCAGCATCTGCGTCGCGGTGAGCACGAGGTCGGTCGCAGTGACGCCTTCCTTGAGCCGCCCGGTGAGCTTGAAGCCGACGACTTCGGGGATCAGCATGGAAACGGGCTGGCCCAGCATCGCGGCCTCCGCCTCGATCCCGCCGACGCCCCAGCCGAGCACGCCCAGGCCGTTGATCATCGTCGTGTGGCTGTCGGTGCCGACGCAGGTGTCGGGATAGGCGACGATTTGGCCGTCCGCGCCCTCGCTCGACCACACGGCCTGCGCGATGTGTTCAAGGTTGACCTGGTGGCAGATGCCGGTGCCCGGCGGCACGGCCTTGAAATTGTCGAGGCTCTTCGACCCCCATTTCAGGAAGTCGTAGCGCTCGCCGTTGCGGTAATATTCGATCTCGACATTCTGCTCGAACGCCTTGGGGTGGCCGAACTCGTCGACCATCACAGAGTGGTCGATGACGAGGTGGACGGGAACCAGCGGGTTGATCTTCGACGTGTCGCCGCCGAGCCTGGCGATCGCATCGCGCATCGCGGCAAGGTCGACGACGCAGGGGACGCCGGTGAAGTCCTGAAGCAGCACGCGCGCCGGGCGATACTGGATCTCGCGCGCCGACACGGGGTTCGACTGCCAGTCGACGATCGCCTGGACGTCGTCGGTCGACACGGTGAAGCCGCCGTCCTCGAAACGGAGGAGGTTTTCGAGCAGCACCTTCATCGAGAAGGGCAGGCGCGACACGTCGCCCAGTTTCGCCGCCGCCTTGTCGAGCGAATAATAAGCGTACGTCTTGCCCCCGACATCGAGCGTCGAACGGGTGCCCAGCGTATCGTGGCCGGTGGTGGTCATAGGCTTGCAGTCCCCAAATTGGCGCGGCGGGGAATGACGGCCGAAGCCCGATCCGGGAGAGCGGGGCCAACGGGAGTCGCGCGCGCGGGTTTATGTCCGCGCCGCCTTACGCCGGGGGGCAGGAAATGCAAGGGGGGCGGGCGGCCTGCAACCGCGTCGGGGGCTCGCGGCTGGCGAGGTGCGCGTCGAATCCGGGCCGCAGCTTACGGGAAGGCGAGGCGGGCCCGAGGGCCCTGGACTCTGATGATTTTGGATTGACCCGCTTCGTCATTGCGACCCCGGACCTGATCGGGATATATACCCTTCAGGCAAGTAGGGAGCTGTTCCCCGGCGAAAGCCGGGGTCCACGCGGGGCAGCCCTGTGCCATCTGGACCCCGGCTTTCGCCGGGGAACATTTCATTGTCGAAAAGGGATAATTGCCGACCTGATCCGGGGGAAGCAATCCAGAGCGGTTTGCGCACACTCTGGATTGCCGCGTCGCTTCGTTCCTCGCGGGTAACGATTCCAACGCATGTCATCATGCTCTAGGCGCTGGCGGACAGGGGCGGTGCGGGGGCCGGCGCCGCGAAGGCGCGCACGCGGTCGCGGCCCGCGCGCTTCGCGTCGTAAAGCGCCTGGTCGGCCTGGCGCAGCAGCGCCGACAGGCCGGCGCCGGGCGTGCTCGCGGCAAGGCCGAAGCTGGCGGTGGGGGTCAGCGCGGGCGGGATGCGTCCGGCGCAGGTGGCGGACAGGCCCGCACGGATAGCCTCGGCCAGTTGCCGTGCCGCCGTGATCCCCGCGCCGGGGATCAGCACCGCGAATTCCTCTCCGCCGATCCGCCCCGCGATCATGTCGGCCGGCCCTTCGCGCCGCATGATTTCGCCGAAGGCGGTGATGATCGCGTCGCCGACCGCATGGCCGTAGCGGTCGTTGACCCGCTTGAAATGGTCGAGGTCGGCGATCAGCAGCGCCGCGATGCGTCCGTCGCCGTCGCAGCGGCGCAGCGCGGCGGTCGCCGTCGCCTCGAACCCGCGGCGGTTGAGCAGGCCCGAGAGCGGGTCGGCCTGCGCCTCTGCCCGCAATTCGGCCAGCATGTCGACCGCGACCGCGACCATCAGGCTGATCGCCGCCATGACCGATACCATCGCCTGGCTGAACTGGACCGTCGTCCAATAGACCGACTGCTGGAAGCCGTCGTAATCGGCGAAGCCGCCGCTGAAGGTCAGGATGACGATCGGCCGCACGATCAGGTTGGCGGCGCAGAGCGCGGCCACCCAGAACAGCAGCCGGTCGATCAGGTGCGGCTTGTCGATCGGCCACAAGGCCCGCACGACCATCAGCGCGACGATGCCGGTGCCGAGGCTGATCGAATAGATGCGCCCGCCGATGCTCGGCCGGCCGAGCAGGAACCAGACGAAGACCGCCAGCGAGGCCGCCGCGGTGAGCGCCATCGCGCGCCAGGGCACCGGCAGGCCGTAACGCTGGATGATCGCGGCCGCGAACAGCACGCCGGTCAGCAGGAATCCGGCATTGGCGGGCAGCCGCTGCAATTCCATCGGCAGCACCGGCGCGAGGTCCTGGATCAGGAAGGCGCAGGCGGTCGCGACATAGGCCGCGGCGGCATAAGCGATATAACGCTCGCGCCGGTTCAGCCACATCAGGAAGAAGGCGCCGGCGAACAGCAGGCCGATGCCCGGATTGAGCAAGGATATGAAGAGCTGTCCCGTCAAATCGGCTTCCTGCGTGACCGGAGGAGACCATAGCGAGGCCATGGATAACAAGTCGTTACGGTGCGATGCAGCCCGGCGAGAGTATGTAACGGTTAGGAGCGGTCTTCTCTGTCCGCCAGCCCGTCGAGCGCGAGGAGTGCGAAGCTCGCCAGCCAGTGCTCGCCCATATAATCGCCGGTGACGTGCGGCAGCGCGGCGTCGAGGTGGCGCAGCGCGCTCGCCTCGGCCTCCGCGACGACCGGGTGGCCGGCCGGAAGCGCGGCGGCGATCGCGCGCCAGCACCAGGCGCGGCTGAGGTTGAGGCCGTCGAGATGGGCGATCTTGCCGTCGCTGCGGTCGGACACCGTCGCGGGGGTGAAAAGCGTCGCGGGCGTCCGTTGCGCGGCGCGCGGCAGGAAGGCGTCGAACCAGTCGGCGAATCGGGCGCCGCGCACGACCGCCATCAGATGCGCCTCGGTCAGCGCGGACGAGAGGAACTCGTCGCCGCCCGGCTCCCACGCCTGGCAATCGGCATCGCCGCCGAACCAGTCCTGCGCGCGGGCGTCGATCAGCGCGACCAGCGCCGGATCGCGCGGGCCCGCCCAATGGCGCGCGAGCAGCAGCGCGAAGGCGATGTTGAAATGCGTCCCGACGCGCAAGGGATAAGTCAGCTTGGGCAGGAAGGCATGGAAACGCGCGGCGAAAGCGGCCGCGAGCGGTTCGAGCGCCGCGGCCCAGGGGGCATCGTGCGCCGCCGCCTCGGCGTGGAGCGCGAGCAGCCATGCCCAGCCATAGGGGCGCTCGAACCCGGTCGCGGTCGGGCGGTCGAGGAAGGCGAGTTCGCCCGCCACCTTGCCGGGCACCAGCATCGCGTCGGCGCGCGCGCGGATGGCGGCGGCGACGGGCAGGTCGGGAAAGCGCCGCGCGAGGCGAAGGACCTGCCACCAGCCGTGGACGCAGCTGTGCCAGTCGAAACTGCCGTGGAAGATCGGGTGATGATCGCGCGGCGGCTTTGCATCCTCCGGCCCCGCCATGACGAGATCCATCTTGTAGGGATATTCGCGGCCGAGATGCGACAGCGTCGCGGTCGCGAAGCGGGTGGCGTGTTCGGGGGAAAGGTGCATGGGTTCCGTCGGATTAGAAGGCGAAGAGCCAGATGAAGAAGATGTTCACCGCGAGTAGCGGGATGGCGGTGCCGATCTGCGCCCGGATCACGCCATAGGGGCTTTTCAGTTCGAGCAGCGCCGCGGGCACGAGGTTGAAATTGGCGGCCATCGGGGTCATCAGCGTGCCGCAGAAACCCGCGAGCATGCCGATCGCCGCAACGACGGCGGGATTGCCGCCATATTGCTGGATCAGCAGCGGCATGCCGATCGCGGCGATCATCACCGGAAAGGCCGCGAAGGCATTGCCCATCACGATGGTGAACAGCGCCATGCCGAGACCGAAGGCGAGCACGGCGCCGAACAGGCTGCCTTCGGGAATCGCGCCGCCGATCAGGCCGCCCACCACCTCGCCGACGCCGGCGAGCGCAAACACCGCGCCGAGGCTGGCGAGCATCTGCGGCAGCACCGCCGCCCAGCCGACCGAATCGAGCAGCCGGCGCCCCTGCTGCGCCGGGAGCAGCAGCGGCGGGCGCAGCCGCGCCATGCCGACCGCGAGCGCGATCAGCACGCCGAGCGCGAGCGAGATCAGCGTCGCCTGCTTCGGATCGGCGATGCCGGGCACCCATTTGAACAGAAAGGTCCCCGCCAGCGCGACCGCCGGGATGATCAGCGCGACGAGAAGCAGGAAATTGCCGTGGCGCGCGGCGCTGTCCGCCTGCTCCTCGGCCGGGATGTCGCCGCCGGGGGCCTTGCCGATCTGGCCCGCCCCGGCGATGGCGACGAGCGCGAGGACGAGCAGCCCGTTGCCGAAATCGCCGAGCCGGTCGCCGGCGAGCATCGACACGGCGAGCAGGCCCCAGAAGGCGGCATTGCCGAAGCGCTTGGGATTCGTGGCGTCGAGCAGGCCGAGCAGTGCGAACAGCGCGAAGGCCAGCCCCGAAAGGACGTAGACGAAGCCGAGGGTGATCATGCGCCGCCCTCCGCCTTTTGCGCCATGCGCCGTTCGAGCCGCCGCAGGCGCCAGGCGTGGATGATGAAGGCCGCGATCGCGGTCGGGATCGCCCAGACCGACAGGTGCAGCGGCTCTATGTCGTAGCCATAGCCTTCGAGCACGCCCTTCATCAGCAGGATCGAGCCGATGGCGAGGAAGATGTCCTCGCCGAAGAAGAGGCCGATATTGTCGGTCGCCGCCGAAAAGCCCTTCACCTCCTCGTGCTGCGCGTCGCTGAGCGCCGGGTTCTGCGTATCGGCGGCGGCTTCCGCCATCGGCGCGACGAGCGGCCGCACCGTCTGCGCGTGCCCCGCGACCGACGTCAGGCCGACCGCGGACAGAAGCTGGCGCAGCAGCAGGTAGCCGGTGAGCAGGCGTCCGAGCGTCGCCCCCTTCATCCGTCCGATCAGCGTCCGCGCATGCTGTTGCAGGCCATAGGCTTCGAGCAGGCCGATCACCGGCAGCACGATCCACACGATCGAGACGTAGCGCGTGTCGTTGAACGCCTTGCCGAAGGCGGCGACGATCGCGGTCACGTCGAGCCCCGCCGCAAGCCCGGTCGCAAGCGCCGAGGCCATGATGACCAGCAGCGGATTGAAGCGGAGCAGGAAGCCCGCGATGATGATGAGGATGCCGATCAGGACGAGCATGGCTCAGGCCCGTCGGACGTCGAACCCCGGCTTTCGCCGGGGCGAACATAGGCACGCCCCCTCATCGCTCCTCCCCCGCTTCGCCATAGCCGCCGCCGCCCGGCGTCTCGATCACGAAGGCGTCGCCGGCTTCCAGGTTCGCGCTGCCCGTCGCGGCGAGCCGTTCGACCGATCCGTCGGCGCGCTCGACCCAGTTGCGGCCGGGCGCGCCGTCCGCGCCGCCCGCGAGCCCCTTGGGCGGCACGGTGCGGCGGTTGGCGAGAATGTTCGCCACCATCGGCGCGCGAAAGCGGATGTGGCGCGTCGCGCCGTCGCCGCCGGTCCAGCGCCCCTTGCCGCCCGAACCGCGGCGGATCGAGAATTCCTCGACGATCACCGGAAAGCGCGTCTCCATCACCTCCGGGTCGGTCATGCGGCTGTTGGTCATGTGCGTCTGGATGACCGCGGTGCCGTCGAAGCCCGGGCCCGCGCCCGAACCGCCGGCGATCGTCTCGTAATATTGGCGCTGCGCGTCGCCGAAGGTGAAATTATTCATCGTCCCCTGCGCGCAGGCCATCGCGCCGAAGGCGGCGAAGAGCGCATCGGTGATCACCTGGCTCGTCTCGACATTGCCCGCGACGACGGCGGCGGGATGGCGCGGGCTGAGCATCGAATCGGGCGGCACGACCAGCGTCACCGGCGCAAGGCAGCCCTCGTTCATCGGGATCGGGTCGTCGAGCATCGTGCGCAGCACATAGAGGACGGCGGCGCGGACGACCGGCAGCGGCGCGTTGAAATTGTCGGGCAGCGTCGGCGACGAGCCGGTGAAGTCGATCGTGACATGGCGCGCCGCGCGGTCGACCCGCACCGCGACGGCGACCTCCGCGCCATTGTCCATCGCATAGCGGAAGGCGCCGTCGTCGAGGCGGGCGACGAGCTGGCGCACCGCGGCTTCGGCCTGGCGCTGGCCGTGCGCCATATAGGCGGCGACGGTGGCGGACCGGTGCGCGGCGGACAGGTCGGCGAGCGCGCTGGCGCCGCGCTGACACGCCGCGACCTGCGCCTTGAGGTCGGCGATGTTGAGCGCCGGGTTGCGCGCCGGAAAGGCGCCGGCGGTCAGATGCGCATGGACATCGGCGTCGAGGAAACGGCCGTCGTCGACGATCAGCCGGTTGTCGAACAATATGCCTTCCTCGTCGATGCTGCGGCTGTTCGGCGGCATCGAGCCGGGGGCGATGCCGCCGAGATCGGCATGGTGGCCGCGCGCGGCGACGAAGAAGGCGGGGGCGTCGGTTCGCCCCTCCACGAACACCGGCATGATGACGGTGATGTCGGGCAGGTGGGTGCCGCCATCATAAGGGGCGTTGAGCGCATAGGCGTCGCCGGGGCGCAGCCCGCGTCCGTCGCGCGGCCGGCCGTCGGCATCGGGTCCGCGCCGGCGCAGGATCGTGCGGACGCTCTCCCCCATCGAACCGAGGTGGACCGGCATGTGCGGCGCATTGGCGACGAGCCGCCCTTCGCCATCGAACAGCGCGCAGGAGAAGTCGAGCCGCTCGCGGATGTTGATCGACGAGGCGCTGTGCTGAAGCGCGCCGCCCATTTCCTCCGCGATTGCCATGAACAGGCTGTTGAAGATTTCGAGACGGATGGGGTCGGGTTGCTCTTCCTCCCCTTCGGGGGCGGAACCATCGGCCTGGCGCAGGGCCGCGCCCGTTCTTGAGAGCAGCAGCGTGCCTTCGGGCGCGACCGTGGCCGTCCATCCCGGCTCGACCACCGTGGTCGCGAGCGCGTCGACGATGATCGCGGGCCCGGCGACGGTGCGGCCGGGGGCGAGCGCGGCGCGCTGGTGGAGCGGCACGCGGTGTGCGGCGCCCGCGAGCCAGGCGGTGACGATTTCGGGTTCGGCTTCGGCCGTGGGCGCGGGCGGCGGCAGAGCGGAGGGGGCGTCGTCCGCCTCGGTCAGCTCGACGCGGATGCGGTCGACGACCAGATCGTCGTGCGGGGCATAGCCGAACCGCTGGCGGAAGGCGGCGGCGAAGGCGGCGCGCACCGCGGCGGGATCGGCAAGCGGCAGTTCGATCGCATTGTCGCTGTCGGCGAGGCGGACGAAGAGCAGGGTCTCGCGCGCGACCTGCGCGTCGGGAGCGAGGTCGGCGCGCGCCTGTCCGGCAAGCTCGGCTTCGGCGGCGGCGAGGCTGTCGGCGCAGTCGGCGGCGAGCGGCAGTCCCAGCGTCCGCTCGCGAATCGCCGAGGGGCGGGCAAGGCCCATGCCATAGGCCGAGAGCACGCCCGCGAGCGGGTGGAGCAGGATCCGGTCGACGCCGAGCGCGTCGGCGACGAGGCAGACATGCTGTCCCGCGGCGCCGCCGAAGCCGACGAGGCTGTAACCCTGCGTCAGGTCGTGACCGCGCGCGATGGTGATACGCTTGATCGCGTTCGCCATCTGCTGCACCGCGATGGCGAGCAGTCCCTCGGCCAGCGCTTCGGGGGCGATGTTGCCGACCTGCGCCGCGAGGATCGCGAACTTGTCCGCGACGGCGGCGCGGTCGAGCGGCTGGTCGCCGCCTTCGCCGAACAGCTTCGGGAAATGATCGGGCTGAATCTTGCCGAGCAGCACGTTGCAGTCGGTGACGGTCAGCGGACCGCCGCGGCCATAGGCGGCGGGGCCGGGGTTGGCGCCCGCGCTTTCGGGGCCGACGAGCAGGCGCGCGCCGTCCCAGCGGCAGATCGAACCGCCCCCCGCGGCGACGGTGTGGATGCGCAGCATCGGCGCGCGGATGCGCGTCCCGGCTACGATCGTCTCGTTATCGCGCTCGAGCCGGCCGGCATAATGGCTGACGTCGGTCGAGGTGCCGCCCATGTCGAAGCCGATCAGCCGTTCGAACCCCAGCGGCGCGGCGCTGCCGACCATGCCGACGATCCCGCCGGCGGGGCCGGACAGGATCGCGTCGCGGCCGTGGAAGGCGGCCGCCGCGGCCAGCCCGCCCGAGCTTTTCATGAACTGCGGCCGGGCCTCTTCGCCCAGCGCGGCGCAGAACTGGCGCACATAATGATGGAGGACGGGCGAGAGATAGGCATCGGCGAGCGTCGTGTCGCCGCGCCCGACCAGCTTGATTAGCGCGCTGACGTCGTGGCTGGTCGAAATCTGGGAAAAGCCCAGTTCAGCGGCGATCGCCGCCAGCCGCCGTTCGTGTGCCGGGTGGCGATAGCCGTGCATCAGGACGATCGCGATGCTGGCGATCCCGGCGTCGCGCGCCGCCTGCAGCGCCCGGCGCGCGGCGGCTTCGTCGAGCGGCGCGATGACCTCTCCGTCGGGGCCGATGCGCTCGGCGATCTCGGCGACCGCCGCGTGCGGCGGCGGCGTGCGGTTCAGCGCGCGCGCGAACAGATCGGGCCGGTCCTGATAGCCGATGGTCAGCGCGTCGCCGAAGCCGCGCGTGATCGCGAGCAGGGTCGGTTCGCCCTTGCGTTCGAGCAGCGCATTGGTCGCGACGGTCGATCCCATGCGGATCGATAGCGGCGGCAGCGGGCCGTCGCCCGCGCCGGTGAGGTCGCGGATCGCGTTCACCGCCGCATCGCCGGGGCGCGCCGGGTCCTCGCTCAGATATTTGGTGCTGAGGGCGCGGCCGTCGGGGGCGCGCGCCACGACGTCGGTGAAGGTTCCGCCGCGATCGATCCAGATGTGCCAGCAGGGGTCAGCCATGGACCGCCTGATCGGGCCAGCGGATCAGGATGGCAAGCTGCTTGTCGGTGGCGTGGCGATGCCACCGGCCCTTCAGCTGCCGTTCGATCAGCGAGCGGATGAAATGGGTGCCGAAGCTTTCGGTCTCGAAATGCGGGGTTTCGGGCAGGTCGCTCTCGATCCACGACAGTTCGATATCGGTGCCGTCGCGGCGCCAGTGCACCGCGAGCGTCCCCTTGCCGGCCAGCGCGCCATATTTGATGCTGTTGGTGACGAATTCGTGGATCGCGAGCGCGACCGCCTGTGCGCCCTCGTCGGCGAGGCGGACCTCCGGACCGGAAAGCGACGCGAGCCGTTCCTCGTCCCAGCCGGCGAGCGTCAGTTCGCGGCGGACGATCGCGCCGAGCTCGACGCTGTCGACCGCGCCGGTGACGAGCATCTGCTTGGCGTCGGACAGCGCGCGCAGCCGCCCGTCGAACTTGGCCTCGAAGGTAGCGAGATCGCCCGCCTCGCGTGCCGTGATCCGGGCGAGCGCGCCGATCCGGGCGAAGGCGTTCTTCATCCGGTGCGCCATTTCGCCCATGATCAGTTCGCGGTCCTCCGCGTGGCGCGCCTTTTCCTCGGCAAGCGCCTGGAAGGCGCCGAGGCGGCGCTGTTGCAGCCGGTGGAGCTGGGTCGCGAGGACCGCGATGGCGAGCCCGAAGAGCAGGATGCCGAGCGGCCGGCCGATCCGGTCGATGAACCGGCCATAGGAGATGCGCACCGTCCATAGCCGGTGGGCGACGCGGATATGCTCTTCATGCGCATCCCAGCGCATGACGCCGTGCGTGAAGACACGCGGCGCCGACGGGCCGTCGCCCGCAAAGACCTCGATCCCGTCGATGCTTTCGAGCTGCGAACCGAGCACCGCGCGCATCAGGTCGCCGACGCGGAACGGCGCATAGACGAAAGCCTCGATCGGACGGACGCCGCCGCCGGCGGTCGCGACGGCGCTGCCGCCGCCGGCGTCGACGGGGGGAAGCGCAGCGATCGCGTCGGTCGAGGGCGTCGCGGCATAGACGGGAATATAGATGAGGAAACCCGGCTGTTTGCGCCGGTCGCGGGTTTCCTGAAGCAGCTCGACGATGCCGCTCGCAGCCGGCCGGCCGGTCTGCCAGGCGCGGCGCATCGCCTCGCGCCGGACCGGCTCGCTGTACATGTCGAAACCCAGCGCCGGATGGTTGCGCGTGTCGTCGGGTTCGAGGAGGATGATCGGGAAGCCGATCGGCTGGTCGGTCGTGGGCCAGACGCGAATGTCCCGGCCGTAGTTCTGGCGCAGCCGCGCCTCGGCGGCGGCGGGGGTCGCCTGCTGCATCGCGATGGCGATGCCGATGCCCTGCATGCCGGGCGAGCGCACCTGCGGCTGGAGCGCCGTCAGATAGGCGCGAATGGCGGGGCCGTTGGCGGCCATGTCCGATTCGTACAACGCCCGCACGCCTTCGAGCGCCGAGATATGATCGCGCAGACGGTCGTCGATCTGCATCGCGACGCGCCCGGCCTGATCGGCCTCCTGCGTCTGGTTGTAGAAGAAGCTGGCCGCCGCCGCGCCAAGCGCGCCGAGCAGGATGACGAGGCCCATCGCGCGGACCGAAAGGGCCATCAGCCGATCTGCCCAGGCGGAAGGGCGCATTGCTTGGTTTTCCCGTTATATGGCTGCGCCCGGCAGCGCCCCGAACGAGCGAGTGTTCCACGCCAAGGCGCTGATAGCAAGCGCGTTTGTCGGGGTCGCCGCGCACGTCGCGCCGTCGCTTTCGTCCGCCGTTGCGGGTTGCGGTCCGCGGTCTCTTCCCTATGCTGGGTGGGCAGCGGCGAAGGGGGAAGGTTCGATGATCGTCTATGGTTCGGTGTTATCGCCTTTCGTGCGGAAATTGCTCGGCTATCTGGGCGAGAAGGGGATCGGTTTCGAGCTGAAGGGGGTCGGCATAGGCGACCCCGATCCGGGGTTCCGCGCCGCCTCGCCGCTCGGCAAGATGCCGGCGATCGACGACGACGGCTATCGGCTCGCCGATTCGAGCGCGATCATACACTATCTGGAAGCGAAGCATCCCGAGCCCGAACTGATTCCCGCCGATCCGCAATTGCGCGGTCGGACGATCTGGTGGGAGGAGTTCGGCGATACGCTGCTCGCGGCGTGCAGCGGCAAATTATTCTTCAACCGCGTCGTCGCGCCGCACGTCCTGAAACGCGAGGGCGACCTGGCCGCGGCGGCGCAGGCGGAGGCCGAAGACCTGCCGAAGCTGCTCGCCTATCTGGAGGAGGCGATCCCCGCGAGCGGCTTTCTGGTCGGCGACCGGCTGACGCTCGCCGACCTTGCCGCCGTCTCGCCGCTGGTGAACGTCCGCCATTGCAGCGCCGGGGCCGATCCGGCGCGCTATCCGAAGATCGCGGCGTGGAGCGCGGCGATCCTGTCGCGTCCCAGCCTTGCCCCGTGGATCGCCAGGGACGAGCGGATGATGGCGGCGCTCGCCGGATAGGGCGGCGTGCGGTCCGCCCGGCGCATCAATGCCCCATGTCGCTCGCCGACGCCGCCGGTCCGCCGGGGGCGGGCGGGCGCAGCAGGATGACGAGCGGGACCGACAGCAACGTCACCCACATCATCGCCCAGAAATCGTCGATATAGGCGACCATCGCGGCCTGCCGGTTGATCTCGGCATTGACCATCGCCATCACGCTGCCCCCGAGTGCACCGAGCCGGTCGGACGTCGACGGGTCGATCAGCGCGACCGAACTGTTCGTGATGTGCGCGACCAGGTCTTCGTGGCTCGTCTGCGTGTTGGTGGCCAGCAGCGTCGTCACCACAGAGATGCCGACCGACGCGCCGACGCTGCGGAACAGGTTGAGTAGGCTGGCGCCGTCGGTGCGCCACGCCGGACCCAGCGTCGCGAAGGCCATGGTGTTGAGCGGGATGAAGACCAGCCCCATGCCGAGTCCCTGGACGAGCCCGCTGACCACCACCGGTCCGACGCCCATCATCAGCGACCACTGGCTCATCTGCCACAGCGAATAGGCGGCGATGACCAGGCCGCTGCCGACCAGCCAGCGCGCGTCGATCCGCCCCATCAGCCGGCCCGCGATCCACATGCTGATCAGGATGCCGACGCCGCGCACCGCGAGCACCCAGCCGGTGTCGATCACCGGCCAGTCGAACAGGCGCTGGAGCATCGGCGGCAGCAGCGCCATCGACGAGAACATGACGATGCCGATCACGATCATGAACCCCAGCGCGGTGAGCAGATTGCGATCGGCGAGCATCCGGCGGTCGAACAAAGTGTCGCGCGCGGTCAGCAGGTGGATCAGGAACATCCACAGGCAGGCGAGGGCGACGCCGGTCTCGATCCATATCTCGAGGCTGTCGAACCAGTCCTTCTGCGCCCCGCGGTCGAGCATGAGCTGGAGCGACGCGAGCCCAAGCGCGAGCATCGAAAAGCCGAACAGGTCGAATTTGCGGTCCTTGCGCCCGGTCGCGGGGAGCAGCGCCCAGAGCAGCGCCAGCGTCGCCAGCCCGACCGGCAGGTTGACGTAGAAAACCCAGCGCCAGTTGACCGATTCGGTCAGCCAGCCGCCCAGGATCGGTCCCAGAATCGGCCCGACCATGATCCCCATGCCCCAGATCGACATGGCGCGCGCGTGGCGTTCGGGCGGGTTGATGTCGAGCATCACCGACTGCGACAGCGGCCCGATGAAGGCGGCGCTGATCCCCTGCAGGAAACGGAAGATAACCATCTCCTCCAGATTCTGCGCCGCGCCGCAGGCCATCGAGGCGATGATGAAGCCGAGCACCGCGATCAGGAACAGCGGGCGCCGCCCGATGCGGTCGGCGAGCCAGCCGGTGATCGGCATCGCGACCGCCGAGGCGATGATATAGCTGGTGAGCACCCAGTTCACCGTCTCGCTCGTCGCGCCGAGGCTCGACTGCATGTGCGGAATGGCGACGTTGGCGATCGTCGTGTCGAGGATCTGCATCACCGACGCGCCCATCACCGCGACGGTCAGCAGGCCATGATAGCGCACCTGCTCGTAGAGCGGCCGGTCGTCGCTGACGACCGTCGCCGCGGGCGCCGGGCGCCGGGAAAAGACGCGGCTCGCCACCGGCTGCCCTTAGGTGCAGCCGCCCGAGGTGATCACCGTGACCTCGGTCGAAAGCCCCGCGATCATCGCCCGCTTCGGCGCCTCGTCGAAGGCGATGCGCACCGGCACCCGCTGCGTCACCTTCACCCAGTTGCCGGTCGCGTTCTGCGCGGGCAGCACGGAGAATTCGCTGCCCGTGCCGGCGCCGATCGTCTGGACGTGCCCGCGCACCTTCAGCCCCGGATAGGCGTCGAAGCGCATCTCGGCGGGCTGGCCCACGCACATGTGCGCGAGATCGGTTTCCTTGAAATTGGCCTCGACCCACGGATGCGCGGTATCGACCAGCGTCACCGCGGGAAGCCCCGCGACCATCATCTGGCCGAGCTGCAGCCGGTGCGATTCGGCGACCCGTCCCGCGCTCGGCGCGCGCACCTCGGTGCGGCCGAGATCGACCTGCGCCTGCGCGCGCCGGACGCGCGCCGCCGCGACCTGCGGATTGGTGCCGCCCGTGCCCGTCGCCAGCTTGGCGCGCGCCTCGGCGGCGGACGCTTGCGCCTGCGCGAGCCGGGCGCGCGCCTGCTCGACCGCGTGCTTCGACGCGTCATAGGCGGCGCGGGTGGTGAATCCCTTGTCCATCAGCGCGGCCTGGCGCTGGAAATTCGATTCGGCGAAGGCGATGTCCTCGCGCGCCGCCTGGATGTCGACCGCCGTCGCGGCGAGGCTGGCCGACAGATTGCCGACATCGACCGTCGCCGAATCGATCGCGGCGTTCGCCTGCGCGACCGTCAGCGCATAGGGGTGGCCATCGATGCGGAAGAGCAGCTGTCCCTTCGCGACCTCCTGACCCTCGCGGATCGCGACCTCGGTGATCAGGCCGCCGACCTCCGCGGCGACCGACACCTTGTCCATCTGGATATAGGCATTGTCGGTCGACACCGACCCGCCGCTCGCCAGCCAGTACCAGCCGCCCGCCGCCGCGAGCGCCAGCGGCACGCCGAACATCAGCGCGCGCGTGCGCCAGCCGGGCTTCGCCTCTGCCGCGGTCGTGGGCGGCGGCACGGGATCGGCCTTCGGCGCGGCCTTCGAGGCGGCCTTCGGCGACGCGACCTCTTCAGAGCGCGGCTCGGGGCGGTCGGGCTTGCGGCGAGGGGGAGCGAGCTGGTCCATCAGAGGGCCTCTTTCGTTTCTTCTCTTTCGGTCGTGTCGATCGCGTCGCGGCGCGACAGGTTGCAACGCACGTGGCGGACGAGCCGGATCAGTTCGGCGCGCTCGGCGGGGGAGAGTCCCCCGATCGCCTCTTCGGTCAGCGCGTCGGTCAGCCGCCGCATCGCGCCCATCTGTTCGCGGGCGCGCGGGGTCAGATAGAGAAGCCAGGCGCGGCGGTCGCCGGGGTCGGCGCGGCGCTCGACCAGCCCGGCCTCGGCCAGCCGGTCGACCATCCGCGACAGGGTGATCGGTTCGACCTCGATCAGGTCGGCGAGCGGACCCTGGCGGATGCCCTCGTAGCGCTTGAGATAGCTGAGCAGCCGCCATTGCAGCGCGGTGATCCCGCTGTCGCGGGTGCGCGCGTTGAAGGCGCGGCGGAACAGCCGCGCGGTATCGTTGAGCAGAAAGCCGACCGTCTCTCTCATGGCAGACGATATAATAGCAATTGCCACTATATCCAATGACAATATGCTGCACATGCGAAATTGCCGCGAACGCCACTGCCGCTTTTCGACAATCGCTTGCGCCGCGCGGATATTTTGGCACTATGCGTGCCATGAGTCTGACCGCCGACCTCTTCTGGTCCTTCCGCTCGCCCTACAGCTATCTCGCCATCGGCCGCTATCGCGCGCTCGCGGCGAGCCACGACGTGACGATCGACCTGCGTCCCGTCTATCCGCTCGCGATCCGCCAGCCCGATTTCTTCGAGCGCAACCACCCCAACTGGCTCGGCTACACGATGCGCGACATGATGCGCGTCGCGCAGTTCCACGGCATCCCCTTCGGCCCGCCGCGTCCCGACCCGATCGTCCAGAACGTCCACACGCGCGAGATCGCGGCGGAGCAGCCCTATATCTTCCGCCTGACCCGCCTCGGACAGGCGGCGTCGCGGCGCGGCAAGAGCCTCGCCTTCTGCGACGAGGTCGCACAGCTCATCTGGGGCGGCGCGCAGGACTGGCACCTCGGCGATCATCTGGCGGGCGCGGCACGCCGCGCGGGGCTGGACCTCGCCGAACTCGACGCCGAGGCCGAAACCGATGCGGAGGCGCTCGACGCGGAAATCGCCGCGAACCAGGCGGCGCTCGAACTCGCGGGCCATTGGGGGGTGCCGACGCTCGTCTTCGATGGCGAGCCCTTCTTCGGGCAGGACCGCATCGAGCTGGCGAAATGGCGCATGGAGCAGAAGGGTCTGCGGCCGCGCTGAGCACAGCGAAAATCTGCGCGGGAGGGTTCGGCGCGCTCCCCCCTTTTCGTCATACGCGAACAAGTCGGCATAGAGCGAGAGCTTGTGCCCCGGCGAAAGCCGGGTCCAGATGGCATATGGCATAGTGCGGTCCCGCGTGGACCCCGGCTTTCGCCGGGGAACGGTTCCTTGTGGAAAGCGAACATGCCGAAGCGATGACGGTTCAAACCGATGGCATCCTGTCCTAAGGCCGAAGGATGAGCATCGAACCGCAATATTTCGACGCGCGCGACGGCGTGCGGTTGGCGTGGCGCGAGATGGGGGAGGGGCGGCCGGTCGTCCTGCTCCACGGCCTGTTCTCGAGCGCCGAGGTCAACTGGATCAAGTTCGGCACCGCGGCGCGCATCGCCGCCGAGGGCTATCGCGTCGTCATGCCCGACCTGCGCGTCCACGGATCGAGCGCGGCGCCGCACGATGCGGCGCTCTATCCGCCCGACGTGCTGGTGAGCGACCTTGCCGATCTGATCGCGCACCTCGGCCTGTCGGCGTTCGACCTCGGCGGTTTCTCGCTCGGCGCGCGGACCAGCGTGCGCGCGGTGGTTGCGGGGATGACGCCGGGGCGACTGATCCTCGGCGGCATGGGGCTGGCGGGACTGGCCGGGTGGCAGCGGCGCGGGCAGTTCTTCAAGCGCGTGATTGCCGAATATGACAGCGCGAAGCGCGGCGACGACAGCTGGCTGTCGATCCAGTTCATGAAGACGATGAAGATCGACCGCATCGCCGCCGGCCACCTGCTCGACAGCTTCACCGATACGCCGCCCGATGCGCTGGCGGCGCTGACGATGCCGACGCTCGTCGTGTGCGGCGACCGCGACCGGGACAACGGGTCGGCCGAGGACCTCGTCGCGGCGCTGCCCGACGCGGTGCTCGCGACGATCCCCGGCACCCACATGTCGAGCGTCACCGAGCCCGAACTGGGGCAGGCGATCGCGGCCTTCCTGACGGCTTGACCCTGCCGCGGACGCGGTTCAGTCTGGGGGCATCCGGCGCTGGAGCGCCGTCAGACCATCCAGAGGACGCATCCCATGAAAGTCATGATTTCAACGCTGTCGCTCGCCCTTTCGCTTGCGGTCGCGGGCCCCGCGCTGGCCGCACCGAAGCAGAAGGACGCCCCCGCCGCGCCGACTGCCGCCCCCACTGCGGCAGACGCCGATGCCTTCGTCGCCGCCGCGGAAAAGGATCTGTTCGACTATACGGTCGAGGCGAGTCAGGTGAACTGGGTCAATGCGACCTATATCACCGACGACACCGACGCGATGGCGGCGCGCATCAATGCGGTGGGCACCGAAAAGGCGGTGAAATACGCGCTCGAAGCCGCGAAATATCGCGATGTCGCCGGGCTGAGCGCCGACACGAAGCGCAAGCTCGACATATTGCGCACCGGCCTCGTCCTGCCGGCGCCGACCCGGCCGGGCGCGGCGACCGAACTCAACACCATCGCGACCGACCTCCAGTCGCAATATGGCAAGGGGCGCGGCACGCTGGGCGGCAAGGAAATCTCCGGCTCCGACATCGAGGCGGAGATGGGCAATCTCCAGCACACGCCCGCCGAATATGCCGAGATGTGGACAAGCTGGCACGACAATGTCGGCGCGCCGATGAAGGACGATTATGCGCGCCTCGTCACCATCGCCAACGAGGGCGCGAAGGAACTGGGCTTCGCCGACACCGGCGCGATGTGGCGGTCGGGCTACGACATGTCGCCCGAGGATTTCGCGAAGACGACCGAACGGCTGTGGCAGGAGGTGAAGCCGCTCTATCTGGCGCTGCACACCTATGTCCGCTGGAAGCTCAACGAGAAATACGGCGATGCGGTGCAGCCGAAGACCGGGCCGATCCGCGCCGACCTGCTCGGCAACATGTGGGCGCAGGAATGGGGCAACATCTACCCGCTCGTCGCGCCGCCGGGTTCGGGCGACCTCGGCTACGACATCGGCGACCTGCTGAAGGCGCAGGGCAAGGCGCCGCTCGATATGGTCCGCGCGGGCGAGAATTTCTATTCCTCGCTCGGGTTCGAGAAGCTGCCCGAAAGCTTCTGGAAACGCAGCCTGTTCACCAAGCCCGCCGACCGCGAGGTCGTGTGCCATGCCTCGGCTTGGGACGTCGACAACAAGGACGACATTCGCATCAAGATGTGCATCAAGGTGAATGCCGACGATTTCGTCACCATCCACCACGAACTCGGCCACAATTATTACCAGCGCGCCTACAACCGGCAGCCGTTCCTCTATCTGAACGGCGCCAACGACGGCTTCCACGAGGCGATCGGTGATTTCGTCGCGCTGTCGATCACGCCGCAATATCTGGTCGATATCGGCCTGCTCGACAAGGCGAAGGTGCCGAGCGCCGACAAGGACATCGGCCTGCTGCTGCGTCAGGCGATGGACAAGATCGCCTTTCTGCCGTTCGGCCTGCTCGTCGACCGCTGGCGCTGGGGGGTGTTCGACGGCACGATCAGGCCCGCCGACTACAACAAGGCGTGGACGCAGCTTCGCCTGCAATATCAGGGCATCGTCCCGCCGGGCGACCGGCCCGCGAACGCCTTCGACCCCGGCGCCAAATATCATATCCCCGGCAACACGCCCTACACCCGCTATTTCCTCGCGCGCATCCTGCAGTTCCAATTCTATCAGGCGGCGTGCAAGCAGGCGGGGTGGACCGGCCCCTTGCACCGCTGTTCCTTCTACAACGACAAGGCGGTCGGCGCGAAGCTCAACGAAATGCTCGAAATGGGGGCGTCGAAGCCATGGCCCGACGCGCTCGAAGCCTTCACCGGCAGCCGTGAGATGTCGGGCAAGGCGCTCGTCGATTATTTCGCGCCGCTCAAGGCGTGGCTCGACGAACAGAACAAGGGCAAGCCGCAGGGGTGGTGAGCCAGATTCGCGGCGATCTGACAAGAGCCGGGGAGGCGATTCCCCGGCCCCTTTCATGCGGGGGCGCAAATGTCGGCTTTGGGGTGGGAAGCGGTCGTTTGAGACATGCCCTGGTTTCCCCTCCCGCCTGCGGGAGGGGCAACGAGACTTACGAACTTGTTCGTTAGTCGCAGCGGGGTGGGCCATTGCGCCGTCGCTGCCCACCCCCGACCCCTCCCGCCTGCGGGAGGGGAGAAGAAACGTCCGCTTATTGGTCGCAACCAGACATCTCCTATCTTCGTCATTCCGGACTTGATCCGGAATCCATTCTCTCAGCGCAGCGCGAATGGACCCCGGATCAAGTCCAGGGTGACGATCCTGCTGGCGTCGCTTATCGGTCGATTCCAGTCATCCCCCATCATTCCGCCTCGACCGCCTGCTTGAAGCGCGCGAGCCGCGCCGTTGCGGCGGCGGCGTGCGGGCCGATCCAGCGGTCGTGGATGTCCTGGATCGGCATCGCGTCGAGGTGGTTCCAGCGTTCGCGGCCGCGCCGCTCGGCGATCACCAGCCCCGCCTCCTCCAGCACTTTCAGATGCTGCATCACCGTGCAGCGGTCGAGGTCGGGGAAATGGCCGCACAGCGTGCCCGTCGTCAGCGGCTGATCCTTCAGGTCGTCGAGCATCTGCCGCCGTACCGCATGCGCGAGCGCCTTGAAGATCCGGTCGAAATCGTCGTGGATTGACATGTTGTAAATTTATAACATAATCGAATGCGACTCAAGCGGAGACTGGTCATGGAACTGAAGTTCAGGGTCGCGGCGCGGATCGCGAAGCCGGTGCACACGGTGTTCGAGGCGGTCGCCGACCCGCGGCAGCTGTCCCATTATTTCACCACCGGCGGCGCCGAGGGGCGGCTGGAGACCGGCGCGACGGTGACATGGGATTTCCACGATTTCCCCGGCGCCTTTCCCGTCCATGTGATCGAGGTCGTGCCCGACGAGCGGATCGTGCTCGAATGGCAGGCGAACGAGGGCGAGGCGCCGAACGTCGACGGCGGGGGAATGACGGGCAGCGACTATCGCACGCGCGTCACCATGGCGTTCAAGGGCCTCGACGACGGACGCACGCTCGTCGAGATCGCCGAAGAGGGCTGGCGCGAAAACCAGGGCGCGCTCGACGCCTCCTACGGCAATTGCCAGGGCTGGTCGCAGATGCTCTGCGCGCTCAAGGCGTGGGTCGAGCACGGCATCAACCTGCGCGACGGCATGTATGCGTGAGGTCTTAGAGTGCCGGTTTTAGAGTATCGGGCGTTAAATCTGCATCACCCTTTCTGCCGTTCGTGCTGAGCTTGTCGAAGCACCGTCCTTCCTCTTGCGGCGCCAAAAGAAAGAACGGCCCCCTTCGACTGCCTTGCAGGCGCTCAGGACAGGCTTCGACAAGCTCAGAGCCTGCCCCCGCGAAAGCGGGGGGCAAACGGTTCAGATTTAATGCTCGAT
>NZ_MEFH01000053.1:0-117859 GCF_001725095.1 Sphingopyxis sp. SCN 67-31
GCCGGCGAGATCCTTGAGATCGGTCATGGTCTGTTCGTCAGCCATTATGCACCCACCTTGTTCTTGCGGTTCATCGACGCGACGTCGATCACTTCGGGGTTCTGCCCGGCGTGCGGATGCTCGCTGCCGGCGAAGACGCGCAGGTTGCGCATCTGCTGGCGCCCGAGGGGGCCGCGCGGGATCATGCGCTCGACGGCCTTTTCGAGCACGCGCTCGGGAAAGCGGCCCTCGAGCACCTTCTGCGCCGAGATTTCCTTGATGCCACCGGCATAGCCGGTGTGCTTGTAATAATTCTTGTCGGTCAGCTTCTTGCCGGTGAACTTCACTTTTTCGGCGTTGATGACGATGACATTGTCACCGCAATCGACGTGCGGGGTGAAGCTCGGCTTGTGCTTGCCGCGCAGGATGTTGGCGATGATCGTCGCGACGCGGCCCACGACCAGGCCGTCGGCATCGATCAGCACCCATTTCTTTTCGACCGTCGCGGCGTTCGCCGACTGGGTCGTCTTGGTCAGCGCCTTCATGGCACGCTCCTTGACAGAGATGGAACCGGGCGACGGAACCGGCCGCCGCCCCGAAACAAGCCGCGCCGCCTGCCCGCAAGGGGCGAAGCGGCGCTTCGGAGCGGGCCAATGGCGGGAACGGTGCGGAAAGTCAAGTATCGCGCGGCCTTGCCGACAGGTATCATGATACCTTGATCAGGAAACGTCGGGTTCGATCGCGCGAATCCGCTCCTCGACGAGCGTGCGGGCGCCGCCACCGTCCCCAACGATCCAGCTCTGCCGCTGCTCGCGCAGGACCAGTCCCGTCGTCCGGTCGATGGTCCACAGGCTCTCGACGGTGAGCGGCTGCGCCGCGGCGGTCGCAGCCTCGACCTTTGCCGCCGTTTCGCGCGTGCTGTCGCCGTCCGGAGACACGGTGCCGCCGATCCGGCTGGCGGCGTTGGCGGGCGCGAGCAGCGCGCGGATGTCCGCGCTCGCGAGCGCCGCGCGCTCATCGGGCGAGAGCGCCGCGACCAGCGCCGCCAGTTGCTTCGCCTCGGGCTGGTCCGCAGCGGCGGCAAGCGCTGCGGTGCGCGCCATCGCGCGATCCCACAGCCGTTCGGCGTCGATCAGGTCGATCCGGCCGCCATCGGGCGCGACGAGATAGGTCATCGCCTCGCCGACCAGCGGCTGGAGCACCGCGGTCAGCGCGCGCACGGCGCGGGGCGGCGCGTCCGAATCTATCCGGCGCAGCGTCGCGACCAGCCGGTAGCCGCGCCCCGCGCGCTGCCATTGCAGGTCGTAGAGCAACGAGAAGCCGAGCAGCCCGCCGTCGCGCCCCAGGCGGCGGGTCGTCACGCGATAGCGCATCGGCCGGTCGAGCGGCGGCGCAAAGACGACCGATGCCGCAGGCGCCGGGACGACGACGGGCGGCGGCGCGGATGCCGGGCCGGCGAGCCACAGCAACGCGGCGGCGAACATCATGCGGTGCGGCGGCCGAGCCGATGCAGCGCCGCCGCCGTCACCGCGACCAGCAGCGCGCCCGTCAACTGGTGCAGCACCGCGATCCACATCGAAATGCCGCTGACGACGGTGAGGATGCCGAGCGTCATCTGCGCCGCGACGACGAGCAGCAGCAGCGCCGGCTCGACCCGCGCGCCGCGCCGCGCCAGCACACGCGCCAGCAGCAACAGCGCAAGCGCGGCAACCCAGGACCACCAGCGATGCAGGAAATGCAGCAGAAAGGGGTCGTTGGTGATGGCGAACCAGACACCGTTCGACCAATCGATGCCGCGCGGCACGAAATGATCGTTCATCATCGGCCAGTCGCTCGCCACATAGCCGGCGTTGAGCCCCGCGACCCAGGCGCCAAGCAGAAGTTGGACGGTCAGGATCAGCGCGACGGCGATCCCCGGCCCGGTCAACGGCGCGGGCCGGGCAGCGGGATCGCGCGCGAGGGTGCCGAGATCGCGCGCGGTCCAGACCAGCGCGGCGAGCAGGAAGAGCGCGGTCAGCAGATGGGTCGCCAGACGGTAATGGCTGACGTCGGTGCGATCGACGAGTCCCGAGGCGACCATCCACCAGCCGATCGCGCCCTGCAATCCGACGAGCGCGGCCAGCGCCAGCAACCGCCAGCCATAGCCCGCGGGAACCGCGCGGCGCCACGCATACCAGGCAAGCGGGACGAGCAGCGCCAGCCCGACGAGCCGGCCGAGGATGCGGTGCAGCCATTCCCAGAAGAAGATCGCCTTGAACGCGGCGAGCGACATGCCGAAGTTGATCTCCCGATATTCGGGTATCTGCTTGTATTTCTCGAACTCCGCCAGCCAGGCGGCGTCGGTCAGCGGCGGCAACACGCCCGACACCGGCTTCCATTCGGTGATCGAGAGCCCCGATTCGGTGAGGCGGGTGATGCCGCCGACGGCGACCACGGCGATCACCAGCAGCGCAACGGCCCACAGCCAGCGCGCGAGCGCCGCCGGGCGGGGATGAACGGGAGCCTGCGTCATCGCCCGCCCTATCGCCGCTTGCGATGCGATAGGCAAGGGCCCGAAGGGAGGAGGGTGGCGCCATCTGGCCTTGAGAGGCGCACTTGTCTTCCTCGGCCGGGTCTCCCTCTCGCTAGAGCATCGTGCGTTAAATCTGAACCATTTGTCCTGAGCCTGTCGAAGCCTGTCCTGAGCGCCTGCAAGGCAGTCGAAGGGGGCCGTCCTTTCTCTTGGCGCCGCAAGAAGAACGACGGTGCTTCGACAAGCTCAGCACGAACGGCAGAAAGGATGATGCAGGTTTAACGCACGATGCTCTAGCGAGAGAGATCGGGCGGGCCAGCGGCATGGCCAAGGCCCACCCCGCTGCGCGTAGCGAGCAAGCTCGCAACGCTCGCTGCCCCCTCCCGCGAGCAGGAGGGGAGCGATTCTGAAATTCATGGCTGCGACAGGCGAGGATTGATAGGGCGGACCGATGCCGCGCGTCCGTCTCCTCCTGCCCATCCTGACCGCCTTCGCCGCCAGCACCGCCACGCCCGCGGTCGCGGCGACACCCGGGCCAGCCGGTCTTTACGACCAGCTCGCGGGCCTCGAGGCGCGGGTCGCGGCGATCGGCTTTCGTCTGACCACCGCCAATGCGGCGTGGTGCACCGCGCAGCAACCGCAGTTCGGCTGGATCTGGGGCGATCCGCGCCTCTATGACGCGAACCGGCGCCCCGCCGCACTCGCCGCCTATGCCGCACCCGACGCCGACACGCCCTATCTGGCCGCCGTCGCGCCCGACTCGCCCGCCGCGCGCGCCGGACTGCATCGCGGAACGCCGGTGTTCGCGATCGACGGCATCCCCGTGCCGCCCGCCGATGACGCGGACCCTTTTGCCCGTATCGCCGTTTTGGAGACGCAAGCCGCCGCGCTGCCTGTCGAGGCGCCCGCGGCGCTCACGATCGCCGACGGACGGGATGCGGAGGTCATCCCCATCGTCGGCTGTGCGAGCGATTTCCGCGTCGAGGCGGCCGACCGGCCTGCCGGCGGCGCCGACGGCCGGCTGGTGCGGATCAGTGCCGGGCTGGCGAGCTTCGCGACCGACGATGCCGAACTGGCGGCGGCGGTCGCGCACGAACTGGCGCACAATATCCTGCGCCACCGCGCGCGGCTCGACGCGGCGGGGGTCGATCGCGGCCTGTTCAAGGAACTCGGCCGCAGCGCCCGCCTGTTCCGCCAGACCGAGGCCGAGGCCGACCGGCTGTCGGTCTGGCTGCTCGCCGGTGCGGGTTACGATCCCGAAGCCGCGGCGCGCTTCTGGCGCAAGTTCGGCGGACGCAAGGGGCGCCCGCTCTTTCCGGCGCTGACCCATCCGGGGTGGCGCGACAGGGTCGCTTCGGTCGAGCGCGAAGCGGCGGCGATCGCGGCCGCGCGCGCCGCCGGCGAACCGCTCCATCCGCCGCTGATCGACGACATGCCGCCCTTGGAATAGCGGGCGCGGCCTCCTATCTGAAGGGCCTCCTCCCACTCTTCGCAAGGATGCCCGCCATGCCCCACGACACCGCCGTCTTCGCCGGAGGCTGTTTCTGGTGCACCGAAGCGGTTTTCCAATCGCTCGCGGGGGTCGAGCGCGTCGAGAGCGGCTATACCGGGGGCAGCGTCGCCAACCCGACCTACAAGCAGGTGTGCAACGGCGACACGGGCCATGCCGAGGCGATCCGCATCACCTATGATCCCGCCGTCATCGCCTACGACGATCTGCTCGACGTGCTTTTCGCGACGCACGACCCGACGCAGCTCAACCGTCAGGGCAACGACATCGGCACGCAGTATCGCAGCGCCGTCTTTCCGCTGAACGACCAGCAGGCCGCCGCAGCGCGCGCCGCGATCGACCGTGCACAGCCCAACTGGCCGCAACCGATCGTCACCGCGATCGAGCCGGTGTCTCCATGGTATCCGGCGGAGGATTATCACCAGGCCTATTGGAACGGCGAGGGACAGAGCAGCCCCTATTGCCTTGCCTCCATCCCGCCGAAGCTCGCCAAGCTGCGCAAGGGCTTCGCCGACCGCCTGCGCGAAGACTGAGGCCGCGCGCGACCGGCCCAGTGTTGCATTCGAGTCGCATAAGGTTAATTTTCATTGACTTTACCGCCGTCCGGACTAGCGGACCCGGTTCTGCGCGGGCAGGATGACCCCGAAGCGCAGTTATAGGGTCGCGACAGGGTGCTGGCATCATTGTTCCTGATAGGAGCGGCGGTCACGACGCCGCAGATGTCGGTCCAGGCCGCCAGCCAGACCATCGTGGAGGATGGCGCCGCAGGCGTGGCGCGCGCGGTCGACCGCATGATCGGCGGTATCATCAGTTATACGCGCTGGCCGGGGAACACGCCGGACGCGCCGCGGACGATGTGCGTCGTCGGCGCGCCGCGGCTCACTGTCCGGCCTGTCCCGGTCCTGCCCGGCGGCGGGGCCGTCGTGGTGCGGAGGACAACCACGGCAGCCGCGACCGGCGGCGGCGACTGCGACATCCTCTATCTGGGCCGCATGCCCGCCGAAGACCGCCGCCGCCTGATCGCCTGGGTGCGCGACCGTCCGGTGCTGACGATCAGCGACGACGACCCCGACTGCCTTTACGGCGCGATGTTCTGCCTCGCCGCAAAGCCGGGAGGCATCGGCTTTTCGGTCAATCTCGACGCTATTGGCCGGGGACCGCTGCGCATCGACCCGCGCGTGCTCAAGATCGGCCGATCCGACGGAGGCGCCCCATGACCGCTCCGACCCGGACGACCCTGCAGAAGCTGCTGTCGCGCTTCCACTTCGGCGTCACCCTGTTCGCAGTGGCGCTGTCGGGCCTCACCATCCTGCTCGCCGGCGTCGCCGCGCTGCGCGGCTATGCCGACCGCAACCTCGAACTGGCGGCGCAGCTCGGCGCCTATGGCGTCGAACCGGCGCTGGTCTTCAACGATCCCGAGGCGGCGCGCGAGGGTCTCGATCCGCTCACCCATATTCCGGGGATCGCCCGGCTGCTCGTGCTCGACGACCGAGGCCGGCCGCTGACCGAATGGACGTCGCCCCACGCCGACCCGGCGCCGCTGCTGACCGATCTCTTCTTCGGCAAACCGTCCACGATGACGGTCCGCCGCAACGGGTCGGCGATCGGGACGATCGAGGTGTGGGGCGATTCGTCGACGCTGACCGCCTATGTCCGGATCGGGCTGCTTGCGGGGCTCGGCTGCCTGCTGGTCACCGCACTCGGCACGATCATCCTCGCCCGCCGCTTCGAATATGAGCTGGTCAAGCCGCTCGGCGAGATCGCGACCGTCGCCCACGACGTGCGGCTGCACCGCCGCTTCGACAAGCGCGTCCAGCCGCTCGGCATCGCCGAGCTCGACCGGCTGGGCGGCGACATCAACGCGCTGCTCGACGAATTGCAGGGGTGGCAGGGGCATATGGAAAGCGAGCATCGCATGCTGGCGCACCGCGCGTCGCACGATCCGCTGACCGCGATGCCCAACCGCGCCGCCTTCGACGAACAGCTCGCGCAGCGCATCGGCAAGGCGGGGGCCGACGGCACGCGCTTTGCCCTGCTGTTCGTCGATGCCGACAATTTCAAGCTCGCCAACGACAGCTTCGGGCACGCCGCCGGCGACGCCCTGCTCGTCGCACTGTCCGAACGGATCAAGGCGACGCTGCGGCCCGGCGATTTCGCGGCGCGGATCGGCGGCGACGAATTCATCGTGCTCGTCGATCCGCTCGACATCGCCACCGATCCGGAAACGCTCGCCGGCCCGATCCGCACGGGCATGGCCGATCCGGTCGTTCTGCCGGGCGGCGACACCTATCGCCTCGCGGTCAGTATCGGCGTCGCCGCCTTCCCGACCGACGGCGCCGATCCCGCCGCGCTGCTGACCGCGGCCGACGCCGCCATGTATGCCGAAAAGCTCGCCAAACGTTCGCAGACATGATCATGGAGGTCCGATCATGACCCTTTCTCTCCCCATCGTCCGCCGCACCATCCTGGCCGCCGGCATCGCCGGCCTGCTCGCCGCCTGTCAGAGCGTTCCGGTGAAGTCCGGCTTCACCCCCGAACAGATCGCCGTCCTGCAATCCGAAGGCTTCGTCGACACCGGGCCCGACTGGGAGCTGACGCTCAACGAACGGCTGCTCTTCGGCGTCAACGAAAGCGCGCTCCGCCCCGAGCAGATCGAGCGGATTTCGACCATGGCGCATCGCCTGCAGTCGGTCGGCATCGCCACCGCGCGGGTCGAAGGCCACACCGATTCCACCGGCAGCGACGCCTATAACCTGACCCTGTCGCAGGCGCGGGCGGAAGCGGTCGCCGCGCCGATGCAGGCGAACGGCATGCGCTTCACCCCCGCCCAGATCGTCGGGCGTGGCGAAAGCCTGCCGATCTCGCCCAACGACACGCCCGAGGGGCGGCAGGACAATCGGCGCGTGGTGGTGATCGTCGAACCCCAATAAGGCCTTTCGCGCGGCCTTTTCCCGGCGGGCTTTCGCCGCTAAGGCTGCCGCGCATGAAACCGATCCGCAAAGCCGTTTTCCCCGTCGCCGGCCTCGGCACCCGCTTCCTGCCCGCGACCAAGGCAATCCCCAAGGAGATGCTGCCGGTGGTCGACCGGCCGCTGATCCAATATGCCGTCGACGAGGCACGCGAGGCGGGGATCGAGCAGATGATCTTCGTCACCGGGCGCGGCAAGAGCGCGATCGAGGATCATTTCGACATCGCCTTCGAACTGGAGAAGACGATGGCCGAGCGCGGCAAGGACCTGTCGGTGCTCGAACCGACGCGCCTCGGACCCGGCAATTGCGCCTATGTCCGGCAGCAGGAACCGATGGGGCTGGGCCACGCGATCTGGTGCGCGCGCGACATCGTCGGCGACGAGCCGTTCGCCATCTTCCTGCCCGACGAATTCATGCACGGCTCGCCCGGCTGCATGAAGCAGATGGTCGATGCGTATCGCAAGGTCGGCGGCAACCTGATCTCAGTGCTCGAAGTGCCGCGCGAGCAGGTTTCGAGCTATGGCGTGATCGCCCCCGGCTCCCGCGACGACGCGCTGACCGAGGTTCGGGGGCTGGTCGAGAAGCCGGCGGTCGAGGCCGCGCCGTCGAACCTGATCATCTCGGGCCGCTACATCCTCCAGCCGGAGGTGATGCGCGTGCTAGAACGGCAGGAAAAGGGCGCCGGGGGTGAAATCCAGCTCACCGACGCGATGGCGGCGATGATCGGCACGCAGCCCTTCCACGCCGTGACCTTCGACGGCGCGCGCTACGACTGCGGGTCGAAGGCCGGCTATATCCAGGCCAATCTCGCGCTCGCGCTCGAACGCCCCGATATCGCCGCCGACGTTCGGGCCTTCGCTGTCGATCTTCTGACCTGACGCGCGCCGGCGGCCGGAGCCGCCGGCACCGCCGTCATTCGCCCTCGATATTGGGCTTGGGGAAGCTGTCGGCCCCCACCGTTCGGTAAAGCCAGCCGCCCACGAGCCCGCCGAGCAGCGGCGCGACCCAGAACAGCCAGAGCTGCTGGAGCGCGAGGCCGCCGACGACCAGCGCTGGGCCGGTGCTGCGCGCCGGGTTGACCGAGGTGTTCGTCACCGGGATCGCGATCAGGTGGATCAGCGTCAGCGCGAGGCCGATCGCGAGCGGCGCAAAGCCCGCGGGGGCGCGGCCGTCGGTCGACCCCATGACGATCCACAGGAAGAAGGCGGTGAGCACGATCTCGATCGTGAAGCCCGATATCAGGTCGTAGCCGCCCGGCGACCCCTCTCCGAAACCATTGGCGGCGAGGCCGTTGGTCGCCAGATCATAGCCCGGATTGCCGCTCGCGATATAATAGAGCAGGAAGGCCGCGGCGATCGCGCCGACGACCTGCGAGACCACATAGAGCGGGATGTCGCGCGCGTCGAAGCGCCCGCCCGCCCACAGCCCGACGGTGATCGCGGGATTGAGATGGCAGCCCGAGATATGGCCGATCGCATAGGCCATCGTCACCACCGTCAGACCGAAGGCCAGCGCCACGCCGGCGAAGCCGATCCCGAGATCGGGAAAGGCCGCCGCGAGCACCGCGCTGCCGCAGCCGCCGAACACCAGCCAGAAGGTGCCGATGCCCTCGGCCAGACCCTTTTGCATATTCGTCATATGACCCTCCTCCCCGCCGGCGGTCATCGCGCTGCCGGCGCGCGGATCAGCCTAACACAGGGAAAGGGCGCGGCAAGACCTTGTAAACCATGTGTCCCGCGGCGGGATTCGGGGCGAAGGGCGGCCGGGCAATGGCGCGGCCCGTCGCAATCCTCTGGCCCCGGCCGCACGGCCGTGCGATGATACCGGCCGATCCGCCCTCCCCGGAGACCTGTCGATGCGTGCAATGCTTCTCGCCCTTTCGGCCGCCCCGCTGCTTGCCGGCTGCGTGAGCGCGGTGAAGACGGTGGTGACCGCCCCCGTCAAGGCGGTCGGCCAGGTCGCCGACTGGTCGACGACCAGCCAGGAGGAAGCCGACCGCAACCGCGGCCGCGCCCTGCGCCAGCGCGAGGAACGCGTCGGCAAGCTGACGCGCCAGCGCGACAAGGCGGCGCAGAAATGCCGCGACGGCCGACAGGACCAGTGTCAGCGCGCCGAGGTGCTGAGCCACGAAATCGAAGCGGTGATGGCCGAGCCGATGTAGTCGGACCGGCCGGCCCGAGGGGGATGTCTTCGCGGATAGGGCGCTAGCGCACCCGGCGCCCGGTCCATACCACACGGCCGACGAGTTGCACCGCGGTCATCGGCAGATCGTCCCAGCTGCGATAGTGGGGATTGTCGCTGATCACCGAAATCCGCCCTTCCCCCGGCGCGCGCGCGACGCGCTTCACCATCAGCGCATCGTCCATCCGCAGGACATAGATGCCGTCGCGCAGCAGCGTCGCCGCGTCGCTGCCGTCGACCAATATATCGTCGCCGTCGCCCAGCGTCGGCGCCATCGAATCGCCCGCGACGCGGATGATGCTGAGCGCGCGCGGGTCGGCGCCCAGGTCGCGCAGCCAGCGTGGGTCGAACGCCACCGCGCCTTCGACCGGCTCGCCGTCGATGCTCGCGCCCGCGCCGGCCGAGGCGCCGATCGCCAGTTTGGGCACCAGCACCATGTCGCCCGCGCCGCGTTGCAACGCCGGTGCGGCGACGCGGCGCGCCGGGCCGCCCAGCAGCGCTTCGGCCACGCCCAGATAGGCGGCGATCCGCGCCCGGTCCTCCTCCGCCAGCCGGCGCGGCGAACCGCGTTTGATATATTGCTGGATATAGGCGGGATTGCGCCCGATGCGCGCCGAAAGCTGCGCATAGTCGATCCCCCTTTCCTGCAGCAGGCGATCGAGCGCGGCACGCGGATCGTCGTCGAAATCGGTCATCGGCCAGCGGGCTCCTTCCTATTTCGCATGTAGCAACAGGAATTTTCCTAGACAAGTAGGAAATCCTATCTCAAATAGGAAAAATCCTATTAAAGGCGACTCGCCCGCTACCGGATGTCGATAGGGAGGAACGGAATGGAAAAGACGCTGCTGCAACGGATCGAGGCCTTTCTGACCGAATCGCGGATGCCGCCGAGCGTTCTCGGTCGGGACGCCGTCCACGACCCGCGGCTGATCAGCGACCTGCGCGGCGGGCGCGCAGTGGGGCGCAGCGTCGAATGCCGCGTGGAACATTTCATGAACAAATGGCGCGCCGAGCGGCATGCCGGGCGCATCGGCCCGAGCGGCGACCGCCGCACCCGCGCGATGCGCGCCGCCACGATGGAGGCCCGGCCATGATCCACACGTCCCTCGCCACACCGCGTCCCCATGCATGCCCGCACGGCCGGCTGGGCCGTCTGATCGCGCGCGAGCTGCCGCCCGGCCTCGCGCTCGGCCCATCGACGTGGCGGCCGTGGGCAAGCGCCAGCTTCGTCGGCGCGCGCCATGCGTTCCCCTGTCAGGCGGCAGTCGGCGACCTCGAAGCGATCCGCCGCTCGCTACGCGCGCGGCTGAGCGCCGTCGAATGGCGGCTGCCGGGGCATATCGTCGCCGACATCGCGGTCGAATTCGACGAAGCCGCACGCGGCCTTCGCATCGAGGTGCTGACGGTGGAGGATTGATCGGCCTTGAACGAAACAACGCCGTGTCCCGCAGAGGCGGGAACCCAGAGCGTCCTGACGCCAACGCAGGCTTTGTGCCGCTCTGGGCTCCCGCCTCCGCGGGAGCACGCGGCTGTTCAATCAAAGACGATGATCGATCAGCCGACGGCGCGGCCGGTCATGCGCTGGAGGGTGCTGAGCGCCGCTTCGAGCGCGAAATCGACGGGCGGCTCGGCATCTTCGTTCGCCGGCGGCGTCTCGACCGGAATCGCGGCGGTCGATGCCGGTGCGCCGCGCGCCTGGCGCCGTCGCGCCAGCCCCGCCTCGAAGCGGGCGACCATCGCGCCGAGCGACGCGTCGGCCGGATCGGGCATCGCGGGGCCCGCCGCCTCGACCGGTTGCAGCCAGGGTTCCGCGCCTTCGACGAAGGCGTCGTCGGGCGCGAGGTCGGCAAGGATCAGCGTATCGTCGGCCTCTGCCGCTTCGGCGGGAAGCGGCTCCGCAGGCATGGCGGTTTCGGCCTCGGCAGGCAGCGGCCCCAGCCCCAGCGCCGGCAGGTCGCGCCCGGCGCGGATCGGCGGGCGCGGCGGCGCGTCGGGATGGAGATCGGCGCGGCGGCGCGGCAGCGCGTCGTCGACCGCGCCCCGACGGCGGCGGCGCAGCGCGCCGAGTCCCGCCGCATCGGGGCTGGCAGCGATCAACGCGACCAGCCCGGCGATCAGCGCCGCGACCGCCGCCATGCCGAGCGCGAGCGCAAGCCGGCCGGCATCGCCGACCGGCGGCACGAACAGCTCCGACAGTCGGTCGAGATAGAGGTTCCAGCTGATCCCCATGACCCAGCCCGACGGCATCACCGCGCCGAACAGGAAGGTCAGCGCCGCCGCTCCGATGATCGCGGGCATCGCGGGGCGCAGCGCGCGCCACAATGCGGCCGCGGGGGCTTTGGCAGGCTTTTCGCTGGCGTCGTCCATATCGCTCCAGATCCGCATGATCGCTAAAGGCGCAGCAATCGCTGGTAAACCGGTTCGTAACGTAGAATGTTTGACGACCAGTTACGATGGGTTTCGACGAAGGCGCGCGCCGTCCGCCGCCGCGCGTCCCAGCCCGCCCGGTCGGCGAGCAGCGCGGCGAGCGCCCCGGCGACCGCCGCCGGATCGTCGGGGGCGAACAGCGTGCCGGTCACCCCATCCTCGATCAGCTCGCGGTGCCCGCCGACATCGGACGCGGCGACGAGACGCCCCTGCGCCATCGCCTCGAGCGGCTTGAGCGGCGTGACGAGGTCGGTGAGCCGCATCTTCTTGCGCGGATAGGCGAGGACGTCGGCCAGCGAATAATAATGCTCGACCCGCTCGTGCGGCACGCGGCCGACGAAATGGATGCGGCCGGCGACCGGCGAGGCCGCCGCCTGCGCTTTCAGCGCCGCCTCCCGCGGGCCGCCGCCGACGAGCAGCAGCCGCGCGCGGGGCTGATGCACGGCAAGCGCAGGCATCGCCGCGATCAGGTCGTCGATCCCCTCATAGTCGTAGAAGCTGCCGATGAAGGCGATCACCGCGTCGTCGGCCGCGATGCCGAGCTCGGCGGCGAGCGCGTCGTCGCGCGGGGGTGGGTCGCCGAACAGGTCGAGATCGACGCCGTTGGGCGAGACGATGATCTTCGCCGGATCGACCCCGCGCGCGATCAGGTCGCCGCGCAGCCCTTCGCAGATCACCGCGACCGCGTCGGCGGCCTTGACGACATGGGTTTCGATGCGCCGCGTCAGGCGGTAGCGCGCGCTTCCCTCGCGCCCGGTGCCGTTGCCGACCGCCGCATCCTCCCAGAAGGCGCGGATTTCATAGAGGACGGGGATGCCGAGCCGCCGGCCCGCGCGCAGCGCCGCGAGCCCGTCGAGCACCGGCGAATGGGCGTGGAGCAGGTCCGCGCGCCATTCGCGCGCCAGCGCCTCGACCCGCGCCGCGAGCGCGCCGATCTCGCGCCATTCGCGGATCGGCGACGGCGCCGTGGCGATCGGAGCGGTGCGGTGGAAGGTCAGCCCGTCGACGACCTCGCACGCGGGTCCGGGCAGCGGATGGCGCACGGCGGTGACGCCCGCGACCTCCCACCCCTTCGCCGCCTGCGCCTTCATGATCGCGCGGGTGCGAAAGGTATAACCGCTGTGCGCGGGCAGGCTGTGATCGAGGACGTGGAGGATGCGGGTCATTGCGGTCGCCTATGCCCGACAAGCCTTAACGCCGCGTCAACCCCGATGCTATAGCACCGCCGCATCCGCAGGCGCACAGCAAGGCCCAGCCGTCCATGATCGACAATCTCTCGATTGGCCTCACCCATGCGCTGATGGCGATCGCACTGTGGCGCCTGCTCTATCGCGACGACCTCGACAACGAGGTGAGCCCGCGGATGCTGTGGCAGCGCCGCCGCGACGCGGAGGCGGCGGCCGAGGCCGCGCAGGGGCCGCGCGATGCGTGACATCGCCTTCGTGGCCTTCCTGTTTGCCTTCATCGGGGTCGGTTTCCGCAAGCCGTTCCTGTTCATCCTCTGCTTCTGCTACATCGACATCGTCGCGCCGCAGCGGCTCAGCTATTTCCTGATCAATTCGATCCCGATCTCGCTGATCGTCTTCATTCTCGCGATCGGCGGCTGGCTCGTTCTCGACGACAAGCGCGACACGCGCTGGTCGGGCCGGCAGGTGCTGCTGGTCCTGCTGCTGATCTATTGCGGCGTGACGACGATGTACGCCGATTTCCCGGTCGAGGCGCAGGACAAATGGAGCTGGGTGTGGAAGGCGCTGGTGTGGGCGATCTTCCTGCCGCTGACGCTGCGCACGCGGCTTCGCATCGAATCGCTGATCCTGATCATGCTGCTGTCGGCCGGGTCGATCGCGATCGCGGGCGGCCTCAAGACCGCGGCGGGCGGCGGCGGCTATGGCGAACTGCAACTGCTGCTCAACGAGAATTTCGGGCTTTACGAAGGCTCGATCATGTCGACGGTGGGGATCGCGATCATCCCGCTGATCCTCTGGTACCGCCGCCACGGCACCGTCTTTCCACCCGATTGGCGCGTGTCGCTCTTCTGCTTCGCGCTCTGCTTCGCCTGCATGCTGCTGCCGGTGGGGACGCAGGCGCGCACCGGGCTCGTGTGCCTGGTCGTCCTCGCGGTGCTGTCGCTGCGCGCGGTGCGGCACCGGCTTCTCTATGTCGCCGGCATCGGGATGCTGACGCTCGCCGCGATCCCCTTCCTGCCGCAAAGCTATACCGAGCGGATGGAGACGATCCAGGGCTACAAGGCCGATTCGTCCGCATCCACCCGCGTCGCGGTATGGAAATGGACCTGGGACTATGCGAAGGACCATCCGTTCGGGGGCGGCTTCAACGCCTTCCTCCAGAATCAACTCCGCGTCGAGCGCCAGGCCGGCGCCAATGACGAAGGCGCGCAGGGCGGGCCGATCGTCTACGAGGACAAGGGGCGCGCCTATCATTCGAGCTATTTCGAGATGCTGGGCGAACAGGGCTATCCGGGGCTGGCGCTGTGGCTGCTGCTCCAGGCCGCCGGGCTTGTCCAGATGGAGCGATTGCGCCGCCGCTATCTGAAGACCCGGCGCGCTGAGGAGCAATGGATCGCCCCGCTCGCGACCGCGCTCCAGCACGGGCACATCGTCTACATGGTCGGATCGCTGTTCGTCGGCATCGCCTTCCAGCCCTTCATCTACATGATGCTGGCGCTGGAGATCGGGCTTTCGACCTATTGCCGCCGCCGCGAGCGCGAGGCGGGGTGGCGGCCGCTGATGGCGCGCCCGGCACAGGTCCCGGCCCGCCAGTCCTTTTCGAACGTGCGATCGTAGCGCGCACGTCTCACCCCGGGACCGGGAACCATCGGGCGCCGCCGGACGCTATGCCATCATGCCCCGCGCCCGCCTGATCCATGTCGACGACAGCCTGCCCGGCATCCGCCGCGAACGCTCCGGCGACGGCTGGCGCTATCGCGACGCGAAGGGCCGGCTGATCCGCGATCGCGCCGAAATCGCGCGGCTCGACGCCGTCGCGCTGCCGCCCGCCTATGAGGATGCCTGGTTCTGCCCGGCGCCGAACGGCCATATCCTCGCCACCGGCTATGACGCGCGCGGGCGCAAGCAATATCGCTATCATCCCGATTTCCGGCTGGCGCGCGACGCGGGCAAATACGACCGCTGCGCCGCCTTCGGCCAGGCGCTGCCGCTGCTGCGCGCGCGGCTTCAGGACGATCTTTCCCGCCGCACGCTCTGCCAGGAGCGCGTCGTCGCGGCGGTCGTCCGGCTGCTCGACCTCGCCGCGCTGCGCGTCGGGAACGAGGAATATGCCGCCGCGAACAACAGCTTCGGCGCCACCACGTTGCGCCAGCGCCATGCACGGCTGTCGGGCGCGACGCTGCGCCTCAGCTATCGCGCCAAGGGTGGCGCGAGGCGCGAGGTGACGATCAGCGACCGGAATCTGGCGACCCTCGTCCGTCGGCTGCAGGACCTGCCCGGCCAGCATCTGTTCCAGTATCGCGACGCCGACGGCACCCACGCGGTCGCGTCCGACGACGTCAACGCCTATATCCGCGAGGCGATGGGGGAGGATTTCAGCGCCAAGCATTTCCGCACCTGGTGGGGCAGCGTCGAGGCCTTCGCCTTCCTGTACGAGGCGCCCGAGCCGCCGTCGCTCAAGGCGGTGCTCGGCCATGTCGCCCAGCGGCTCGGCAACACCCCCGCGGTCGCGCGGCGCGCCTATGTCCATCCGGCGATGATCGCCGCCGCACAGGCCCGCGGCGACTTCGCGCAGGCGGCGGGGCGGCTGCCGCGCTCGACCCGCTATCTTTCGCGTTACGAACGCGGATTTTTGACCTATCTGGAGCAGGCGCCCGATGCCGCGACGCTGCTCCGGTCCGCCTGACCCTTTGACCGATTTCGAGGACCGACGTGACCCTGCCGATTTCCGCCGCCACGCCGCCGCCCGCCATGCAGGGGCCGTTCGCCGACCTGCGCGACATGTGGAACGGCTCCATCGCCTGGGTGAACAGCCACTGGCTGCAGATCGCGATCGCGATCGGCGCGGGGCTCGTCATCTATGTCCTGCTGTCGCTGGTGCGCACCTTCGCGCTGAAGCGCGCGCAGGCGGCGCCGGGGCAGTTCACGCTGACCGACATCGTCGGGCGCGTGATCCACAAGACCAAGTCGACGGTGCTCGCGATCGTCGCGATCCGCATGGTCGCGGGCTATGCCCAGCCGCCGGCGACGATCCTGCAGATCATCCAGTTCGTCTTCAGCATCGCCGTCGCGCTGCAGGTCGCGATCTGGGCGCGCGAGATCGCGATCGGGCTGATCCAGCGGCGCGCCGCCGACGGGCACAACGAAACGCTGACCAATGCGATGGGCATCATCCGCCTGCTGATCAGCGTCGCGCTGTTCGCGATCGCGGCGATCGTCATCCTCGACAACATGGGGGTGAACGTCACCGGGCTGGTCGCCGGGCTCGGCATCGGCGGCATCGCGATCGGCCTCGCGGCGCAGGGCATATTTTCCGACCTCTTCGCCTCGCTGTCGATCATCTTCGACCGGCCGTTCCGCGTCGGCGAGACGATCAAATACGACACCAGCACCGCGACGGTCGAGCGCATCGGGCTGAAGAGCACGCGGCTGCGTTCGGTCAACGGCGAGCTGCTCGTCATCTCGAACACCAACCTGCTGTCGAAGGAGATCACCAACTACGCGCATCTCCACCGCCGCCGCGTCCAGTTCTCGATCGGGGTGATCTATCAGACCAGCCCCGCGATGCTGCGCGCGCTGCCCGCGCTGCTGGAGGAGCAGGTAAAGGCGGCGGGCCATGACTTCATCCGGTCGAGCTTCACCGGCTTCGGCCCGTCGAGCCTCGATTTCGAATTGCTGTTCGACGTGCATGCGGACGATTACAACATTGTCGCGGCGGCGCGCGGCGATGTCGCGGTGCGGCTGTTCGAGGCGATGACCGCGGCGGGCTACGATTTCGCCTATCCGACGCAGACGACCTTCACCGCCGCACCCGACGGCACGATGATTCTGCCCTTTGCCGAAGACACGGCAACGCCGAAGGCGAAGCGCACGAAAGAGTGACGCTACGGCGCCGCAGCGTCGAGCCAAGGCTCTTGTGCAATGCGGCATGAACGGCCTAGAACCGCGCCTTCAACAAGCTCGAGAGGATGAGACATGGGCGCGATTCCGCCGCAGGAGATGCAGAAGCTGGTCGGGCAGACGCTCGGCAGTTCCGAATGGGTGCTCGTCGATCAGGAGATGATCAACAAGTTCGCCGACGCGACGGGCGACCACCAGTTCATCCATATCGACGAGGAAAAGGCGAAGCTGACGCCGTTCGGCGGGACCATCGCGCACGGGTTCCTGACGCTGTCGCTGTTCCCGCTGCTGATGGCCAAGTCCGACTGTCCGCGCCCCGAAGGCGTGAAGATGGGCGTCAACTATGGCGGCAACAAGGTCCGCTTCCTCGCCCCCGTCCGCTCGGGCAAGCGCGTGCGCGGCCATTTCAAGCTGCTCGAGCTCGAAGAGAAGCGCCCCGGCCAGTGGCAGCAGACGCTCGAATTCTCGGTCGAGATCGAGGGCGAGGACAAGCCCGCGCTGATCGCCGAATGGATCAGCCAGTTCTTCGTCTGATCCCGTTCAACCGGCCGCCCTCCCCCGAAAGATCCACCGGACCCAAACAAGAGGATTATCGACATGCGTGACGCCGTCATCGTTTCCACCGCCCGTACGCCGCTGACCAAGGCGGCGCGCGGATCGTTCAACAACACACCGTCGCCGACGCTCGGCGCCCATTCGGTCAGGGCCGCAGTCGAGCGCGCCGGGCTCGAAGGCGGAGAGATCGACGACGTCCTCTTCGGCGCCGCGATGCAGCAGGGTTCGCAGTCGCCGAACGTCGCGCGCCTGATCGCACTGCGCGCCGGCCTGCCCGTCACCGTTCCCGGCATGTCGATCGACCGTCAATGCTCGTCGGGGCTGATGACGATCGCGACCGCCGCGAAGCAGATCATCGTCGACCGCCAGGACATTGTCGTCGCCGGCGGCGTCGAATCGATCTCGAAGGTCAGCGGCAGCGGCAAGGTGTTCATCGAGCCCGACGCCGAACTGATCGCGATGCACAAGGACACCTATATGCCGATGATCGGCACGGCAGAGGTGGTCGCGAAGCGCTACAACATCAGCCGCGAAGCGCAGGACGAATATTCGCTCCAGTCGCAGCAGCGCACCGCCGCCGCGCAGGCCGCGGGCAAGTTCGCCGACGAGATCGTCCCGTGCAAGGCGACGATGGCCGTGGTCGACAAGGAGACCAAGGAAGTCTCCTACAAGGAGGTCGTCGCCGACAAGGACGAGTGCAACCGTCCCGACACGACGCTGGAAGGGTTGGCCAGCCTGAAGCCGGTGATGGGCGAAGGCCACACGATCACCGCGGGCAACGCCAGCCAGCTTTCGGACGGGTCGTCGGCCGCGGTGCTGATGGAGGCCAAGGTCGCCGAAAAGCGCGGCCTGACCCCGCTCGGCCGCTATGTCGGCATGGCGGTCGCGGGCACCGAGCCCGACGAGATGGGCATCGGCCCCGTCTTCGCCATCCCCAAGCTGCTCGAACGCTTCGAGCTGAAGATGGACGACATCGGTCTGTGGGAACTGAACGAGGCGTTCGCCGTGCAGGTCCTGTATTGCCGCGACAAGCTGGGGATTCCGGGCGACCGCCTCAACGTCAATGGCGGCTCGATCTCGATCGGCCACCCGTTCGGCATGACCGGCGCGCGCTGCGTCGGCCACGCGCTGATCGAGGGCAAGCGCCGCGGCGTCAAATATGCCGTCGTCACCATGTGCATCGGCGGCGGCCAGGGCGCGGCGGGACTGTTCGAGATCCTCTGATGCGCCTCGACGCGCCCCGGATCGAGCCGGTCGACCTCGACCGGCTCGATGCCGACCAGCGCGCCGCGCTCGAACCCTTCCTTGCCCCCGATACCGGAGCGGTTGGCGGCAAGGTCGGGGGCGGCCGGGTGCTCAACATCTTCCGCACCCTCGCCCACGCGCCGAAGGCGCTGACCGCCTTCCTCGGCTGGGGCAGCTATATCCTGTCGAAGCGCAACGCGCTGTCGGCGCGCGACCGCGAAATCGTGATCCTGCGCACCGGCTACAACTGCCGCTCGGGCTACGAATGGACGCAGCACAAGCGCATCGGCCTCGACAGCGGCCTGTCCGAAAGCCAGATCGAACGCATCAAGGCCGGCCCCGACGCGGACGGCTGGACCGATATCGAGCGCGCGATGCTGCGCGCGACCGACGAACTCACCGGCCGCCATTTCGTCACCGACGCGACCTGGGCGGCGCTCGCGCCGCTCGGCGACAAGGGGCGCATGGATCTGGTGTTCACCGTCGGCCAATATACGCAGGTGTCGATGATCCTGAACAGCTTCGGCATTCAGGTCGAAGAGGGGTGGGAGGTCGATCCCGACCTTCGCGCCTGATCAACAAAGGGAGAAGAATATGAGTGCCATCGGCGTGATCGCGACGCTGCGCGTGCAGCCCGGCAAGGAAGCCGATTTCGAGGCGGCCTTCGCCGAACTTGCCGCCGCGGTGAATGCGGACGAACCCGGCAACAGCTTCTACCGCCTGTTCCGCACCGACGAGACCGGGACCTACAAGGTGCTCGAATGCTATGACGATGCCGCGGCAGTCGAGGCCCATCGCGCTTCGACGCACTTCCGCGAGATCGGCGCCCGTTTCGGCCCCTGGCTTGCCGGCGCACCCGATGTCGAACGGTTGAGCGCGGCCTGACTGCGGCCGTTCTTCTCCCTTCCCGCAGGCGGGAAGGGAAATCGGCGCTATCCTTCAAAGGCCGCCCCCCGGGGCGGACGCGTTGGCGTCACGGCACCTCCGCAATCTCGCCCGCCCGGTCGCCGAGCACGTAGCGCGGCCCCGCGCCGCGTTGCGCCGCCTTGTCCTCGCGGTTGTAGAGCCCGCATTTCTTGAGGCTCAGGCAGCCGCAGCCGATGCACTGGTCGAGCAGTTCGCGCGTACGGCTCAGCGCCGCGATGCGGGCGTCGATGCGTGCGCGCAGCCCGGTGCTGATCCGCGTCCAGTCGGCGGCATTGGGGGTGCGCCCCGCCGGCAGGCGCGCGAGTTCGTCCGCGACCTCGTCAAGGCTCAGCCCCATCTGCTGCGCGATCAGGATGAAGGAGACGCGGCGGATGTCGGCGCGCAGGAACCGCCGCTGCCCGCCGCCGGTTCGCAGCGCGGCGAGCAGCCCCTTCGCCTCGTAGAAGCGAATCGCCGACACCGCGACGCCGGTGCGCGCCGCCAGCTCGCCGATCGCGATCAGGTCGGTCCGGTGCATCTGCTTTCTCCCGTCATTGCGAGCGGCAAAGCCGCGCGGCAATCTCCAGCCACCGGCCTTGCGCCGCATCGGCAGCCGGAGAGCCTGATGACGTCGGATTGACCCGCTTCGTCATTGCGAGCGGAGCGAAGCAATCCAGAGCAGTCTACGCTCACTCTGGATTGCCGCGCGGCTTTGCCGCTCGCAATGACGAACCCAACCGATGTCATCATGCTCCAGCGCCCGCCTCCCGCCCCGCTCGCGGGGGCAAATAAAAGCCTTGATCTAAACCTCACTTTAACTTTCATATTGGTGCGCGTCAACCCGAATCAGGAGAAAATCCGTGACGCGCCCCTTCATCGAGCATGTGAACGTCACCGTCAGCGATCCCGAGCGCAGCGCCGCGCTGATGGCGGCGATCTTCGGCTGGCGCGAGCGCTGGCGCGGCCCGGCACGCGACGGCGGCACGACGATCCACGTCGGATCGGACAGCGCCTATGTCGCGCTCTACACCGGCCCGGGCGGCGCGCATGCCGCGCAGCGCTATCCGAAAGGCGAACCGCTCAACCATGTCGGAATCCAGGTCGACGACCTGGACGCGATCGAGGCGGAGGTGATCGCGGCGGGCCTGGTGCCCTTCGCGCACGCCGATTACGACCCCGGCCGCCGCTTCTATTTCCTCGATCCCGACGGCATCGAATATGAGGTGGTGAGCTATGCCGCGGTGCAGCCCGCGACGGGATGAGCAACATTGCCGCCGCTGCCGCGTTGATCGGTCATCGGGGTGTTTTGGGGGAGGCCGAAAAGGAGTCTCTACCGATGAGCGATATCAAGCAGGATTTCTGGAAGGCGCTCGACGCCAGCCCCTATGTGATGGTCGGCATGACCGGCGAGCACGCGCATCATATCCCGATGAATGCGCAACTCGACAAGGATGCCGACGGCGCCTTCTGGTTCTTCACCGCGACCGACAACCGCCTTGCGGGCGGCGGCGCGGCGATGGTGCAATTCGCGTCGAAGGGCCACGACCTCTTCGCCTGCCTCGCCGGCACGCTGCGTCCGGAAACGGATCGCGCGGTGCTCGACAAGCTCTGGAACAACGGCGTCGCCGCCTGGTACCCCGGCGGGAAGGATGACCCGAAGCTCGTCCTGCTGCGCTTCGACATCGGCGATGCCGAAATCTGGACCGCCGAACCGGGCCTCAAGGGCATGTTCAAGCTCGCGACCGGCATGACGATGAAGGAAGGCGAACTCGGGCAGCACGCAAGGGTATCGCTTTAGGACGCCGTCGCTGATCCGGACAGGCGGGGCCGATTACCCCACCGGCGGCCCGATCCGCCCGTCGCGAAACGCGAACCCGCCTTCGCGGTCGCGCGCGAGCAGCGCCGGGCCGTCGAGATCGACCCAGCGCGCCCGTTGCGCGAGGACGAAGGCAGGGGCGATCGCCAGGCTGGTGCCCAGCATGCAGCCGACCATGATCGACAGCCCCGCCGCATCGGCGGCGTCGGCGATGCGTAGCGCCTCGGTCAGCCCACCCGCCTTGTCGAGCTTGATGTTCACCCCGTCGTAGAAGGGACCGATGCGCGCGACGTCGGCGGCGGTGTGGCAGCTTTCGTCGGCGACGAAGGGGATGGGCGCATAGATGGGATCGAGCAATGCGTCGGCGCCCGCGGGCACCGGCTGCTCGATCATCTCGACCCCCATGTCGGCGAGCGCTTCGGCCTCGCTCAATATGTCGACCTGTCCCCAGCTTTCGTTGGCGTCGGCGATCAGCCGGGCATGCGGCGCGCCTCTGCGCACCCCGGCGACGCGCAGCCGATCGTTCTCGCCGGTCAGCTTGATCTTGAGCAGCCGGTAACCGTCGGCCTCGGCAGTCGCCGCCCGCTCGGCCATCGCGCCGGGGGTGCTGAGCGAGATGGTGAAGGCGGTGACGCGCGCGGTCGGCGCCCCGTCGCAGCCGGCAAGCTGCCAGAGCCGAAGCCCGCGCTGCCGTGCCTCGAGATTCCACAGCGCGCAGTCGAGCGCATTGCGCGCCGCGCCCGGCGGCATCAGTTCCTGCACCGCCGCCCGCGCATCGGCCGCGCCCATCGCGGCGATATGTGGCGCCGCGCGCAATATCCGGTCGCGGCATCCCACCGCATCCTCGCCCAGATAATCGACGGGGGTTCCCTCGCCGCGCCCGACGCAGCCGTCCGCCGCGACCTCGGCGACCACGACATCGACATGAATCTTCGCGCCGCGGCTGATCACGAACGGCTCGGCGACCGGCCAGCGTTCGACGCGCGCGCTTTTCAGTTGGATGGCCATCGAAGAACAGTAATGCTGTGCGCCATGACCGGCAAATCCCTATCCGAACGCATCGGCGACCTCGGCCACCGACTCGCCGTCGAGGCGCACGCCGCGTGGCTCGCGGCGCGCGATCCGCGCACGCCGTGGCTCGCGCGCCTCCTCGCGGTCGCGGTCGCCGCCTATGCGCTGTCGCCGATCGATCTGATCCCCGATTTCATCCCTTTGCTCGGCTGGATCGACGATCTGCTGATCGTTCCGATCGGCCTGTGGGCAGTGCGCCGGCTGATTCCCGATCCGCTATGGACCGAACTCCACGCCGCCGCCGAAGCTGCAAGCGACCGTCCGTCGAGCCGCGCCGGCATGGTCGCCATCCTGCTGATCTGGGCGGGGCTGCTCTATCTCGTCTATTGGAGCGTGCGGACGTCGCCCTGGCATTGAAGCGCCGCTGGGAACAGGCGGCGCCGAAGGTCGTCGGGTGGGAAGCGGATGTTTGAGCCATGCCCTGGTTTCCCCTCCCGCAAGCGGGAGGGGCAGCGAGACTTACGAACTTGTTCGTTAGTCGCAGCGGGGTGGGCCTCTGCGAGGCCGCTGCCCCTCCCGCTTGCGGGAGGGGGGACAAACGTCAACTCTCGACCGAAAGCCGCCCTCACTCCCCGTTGGCGCGTATCCACTGCTCAACCACCGGCGCAATCTCCTCGCGCCACTTGCGGCCGTTGAAGATGCCGTAGTGGCCGACGCCCTTCGCCATCAGATATTTCTTGCGCTCCGCGGGCAGCGATTTCGCGAGCGTCAGCGCCGCCCTGGTCTGGCCGATCCCCGAAATATCGTCGCGCTCACCCTCGATCGCCAGCATCGCAATATCCTCGATCGCGGTCAAGTCGACCTTGCGTCCGCGATGCTCCATCTCGCCCTTGGGCAGCAGGTGGCGCTGGAACACGGCGTCGACGGTCTGGAGGTAGAATTCGGCCGTCATATCGCAGACCGATCGATATTCGTCATAGAATTCCTTGGTCTTGTCCGCGCTCTCGCCATCGCCGTCGACCAGATGCTTGAACATCTCCCAATGGCTCATCATGTGGTTGCCGAGGTTCATCGACATGAAGCCCGCAAGCTGGAGGAAGCCCGGATAGACGCGGCGCCCAGCGCCCGGATAATAGGCGGGCACCGTCGCGATGACATTTTCCTGGAACCAGGCATGAGGGCGCGTCGTCGCATGCTGGTTGACCGCGGTCGGCGCCTTGCGGGTGTCGATCGGTCCGCCCATCATCGTCAGTGTCTTCGGCCGGCACTTGTGTCCGTCGGCCGCCATGACGGCCGCGGCGGCGAGGCACGGCACCGACGGCTGGCATACCGCGAGCATATGCGCGCCCGGCCCGATATGGCCGAGCCAGTCGATCAGATAGTCGACATAATCGTCGAGGTCGAAGCGCCCCGCCGTCAACGGCACGTTGCGCGCGTCGCGCCAGTCGGTGATCCACACGTCATGATCGGGCAGCATCCGCTCGACCGTGCCGCGCAGCAATGTCGCATAATGGCCCGACATCGGGGCGACGATCAGCAGCTTCGGCGCCCCCTTCGCGCCCTTGTGCTTGAAATGCTTGAGTTGCCCGAACGGCTTGCGCGCCTCGATCGCCTCGGACATCCGCACCGCTTCGCCGTCCACGACCGTCTCGTACAGATCGAAGGCGGGCTTGCCGCGCGGCGCCGCCGCATGCGCGAACACCTCGAGCGCGGAGGCGAACATCGGACTACCGCCGAAATAGCCGAGCGGGTTGGCGGGATGCTGGATCGCCTGCGCCCCCGCGGTGGCCAATGCGCTCGCCCCGGCGAGCCAGCTCTTCTGTAAGTCAAAGGCTTGATACAGCATCGTGCAGTCGTTCCTCGCGTCCGTTCCGGCGCGTGTTGCGCCCCCTGTTTTCGCGCCAGTCTTACGCCTTCGGTTCCATTGTGCAATGCATCAAAGCCACCAACGACGGCGCAAGCGCGAGATTATCGGGAAAAAGTGCCGGTCGCGGGCGATCCTGTCGTGCCGCTTCAAGCCTTGTGAAGCGCAGCGCCATTCTCAGACATTGAGCGTCCCCACCGCGGCTGCTAGGGCCGTCGGCGATGGCGACCGCATCCGATCAATCCGCCCCGCCCGCCCCCGCCGACCCGTCCGAGCCGCGGCGACGCAAGCTCGGCAGCCTGCGCATGGTCTGGCGCTATGCCAGCCGCTATCCGCTCGCGCTGCTCGTGGCGGCGGTGGCGCTCGGCGTCGCGGCGCTCGCGACGCTCGCCATCCCCTGGCAGTTCAAGGAGATGATCGACAGCGGCTTTGTCGCCGGCGGCGGCGATGTCGCGCCGCATTTCCGCCTCTTCTACCTGATCGTGCTGATGCTCGCCGCGGCGACGGCGCTGCGCTTCTATTTCGTGAGTTGGCTCGGCGAACGCACCGTCGCCGACATCCGCGAGGCGGTGCAGCAAAACCTGCTGCGGCTCGCGCCCGGCTTCTTCGAGGAGAACAGGCCGTCCGAAATCGCCTCGCGCATGACGTCGGACACCGCGATCATCGAACAGATCGTCGGCACGACGGTGTCGGTGGCGCTGCGCAACCTGGTGATGGGCATCGGCGGCATCGCCTATCTGTTCACCCTGTCGCCCGCGCTCACCAGCGGCATCCTCGTCGGCATTCCGGTGATCATCATGCCGATCGTGCTGCTCGGCCGCCGCCTCCAGAAAGTGTCGCGCACCAGCCAGGACCGCGTCGCCGACATCGGGGCGACCACCGCCGAACAGCTGGGAGCGATGAAGATCGTCCAGGCGTTCGGCCAGGAACCGCGCGAGGCGGACCGCTTCACCGCCGCGGTCGAGGCCAATTTCGCGACCGCCAAGCGCCGCATCCGTCTGCGCGCCTTCATTACCGCAACGGTGATCGGCCTGCTGTTCGGCGCGATCACCACCCTGCTCTGGTATGGGGCAGAGGGCGTGGCGGCGGGGACGATCACTGGCGGCACCATCGCCGCCTTCGTCCTGACCGGCGGCCTCGTCGCGGGCGCCTTCGGCGCGCTGACCGAGGTCTATGGCGACCTGCTGCGCGCGGCGGGCGCCGCCGAGCGGCTCGGCGAGCTGCTCGAGGCGGAACCGGACATAGCTCCGCCCGCGCATCCGCGCCCGCTTCCCGAACCGCCGGTCGGCACGCTCGCCTTCGAGCATGTGACCTTCCGCTATCCGACGCGGCCCGACATGCCCGCGCTCCACGATTTCTCGCTGACCGTCCGCCCGAACGAGACGGTCGCCATCGTCGGGCCTTCGGGCGCGGGCAAGTCGACGCTGTTCCAGCTCGCCGAGCGCTTCTACGATCCGCAGCACGGCCGGGTGCTGCTCGACGGCGTCCCGCTTCCCGAGGCCGATCCCGCCGCGATCCGCGCGCGCATCGCGATGGTGCCGCAGGAAACGGTGATCTTCGCCGCGTCGGCGCGCGACAATCTGCGCTACGGCAACTGGGCCGCTACCGACGAGCAATTGTGGGAGGCCGCGCGCGCCGCCAACGCCGAGGATTTCCTGCGCCGCCTGCCGCAGGGGCTCGATACCTTCATGGGAGAGGGCGGCGCGCGCCTGTCGGGCGGCCAGCGCCAGCGCGTCGCGATTGCGCGCGCGCTGCTTCGCCGCGCGCCGCTGCTGCTGCTCGACGAAGCCACCTCGGCGCTCGACGCCGAGTCCGAACGGCTCGTGCAGGACGCGCTCGAGGCGCTGATGCACGACCGGACGACAATCGTCATCGCGCACCGCCTCGCGACGGTGCGCGCTGCCGACCGGATCGTCGTAATGGACGAGGGGCGCATCGTCGAGGAAGGGCGCCATGACGATCTCGTCGCCGCCGACGGGCTCTATGCCCGCCTCGCGCGCCTGCAATTTCAGGACAATATGGCCGCGGTCTGACCCCGCGATCCCCTCCAGCGCTCGAAGGATGCCCGTCATGCTGTACGATCTCACCGTCCCCGCCTACGCCAACGGACTGCGCGCCCTCTCGGCCCAGCTCGAAAAGGCGCTCGCCTGGGGTGCCGCGAACAATGTCGGCGAGTTACAGTTCATCGCGGCACGGCTGGCGCCCGACATGTTCCCGCTCGCGGCGCAGGTCCGCTTCACCTGCCTTCAGGCGGTCCAGCCGCTTGCGCGCCTCGGCGCCGCGAGCGCGCCCGCGCTTGCGGAAGACGCCGCCGATTTCGCCGGGCTTCAGGAGCAGATCGCGGCGACCCTCGCCTGGCTCGACACCGTCGATGCCGCGACGGTTGACGCCGACCCTGCGCGGCCGGTCAGCTTCGACCTGCCCAACGGCATGGCCTTCGACATGGACGCGAAAAGCTACATCCGCGACTGGGCGCAGCCGCAATATTATTTCCACCTCGTCGCCGCCTATGCGGTGATGCGCCACATGGGCGTCCCGCTCGGCAAGGCCGACTATGTCGGCTACATGATGCAATATCTGCGTCCCGGCACCGCCCCGACCACCTGACCGCCCGGCGGAACCGGGCATTCAGCGTGCAGCAACACGATGCCTGAGGCCATGAAATTCGCGCAGAGGCGCAGAGATCGCAGAGACTTCCACTTCACGCGATGGTGTGGAGTCATGGGATCGTCAGAACCCTTCGATCTCGCAGACTTCACCCTCCCGGGAAGAAGGGTGGCCCATCCGCGGTGAATACTATTCCGCTTGCCGGGTAAACTCGGAACGGCGCCCGATAAATTCGAGCCACCGTCTCTTCCGCTCGCGCTGAGCTTGTCGAAGCGCCGCTTTTCCTTGAGCCGTGCAGAGGCGATTAATTCTCGCAAATGCCTCGCGGATCCTCGGGATGGATTCCGACACGCTCAAAGCAAGCAACAGCGATTCGAGCGCACCGCTCCCAGGTTTCCGTTCCGCGCCCCTGTGCAAAGCTCCCGGTCCGAGCATAAAGTGCCGCCACCAGCCCAAAAAGAAAGGGCGGCACCTTTCGATGCCGCCCTTCGCTTTTCGTCCGAGCCCTTTCGGGCTGGAAATCGATCTTACATGCCCGAACCCGGACCGTAGGTGATTTCCACGCGACGGTTCTGGTCGTTGCGGACCCCGTCGGCGGTCGCAACCGCCGGGCGGGTTTCGCCGAACGCCTGCGTCGTGATCGAGCCGTCCGAGACGCCACGCGCGGTCAGATACGCCTTGACCGCGTCGGCACGGCGCTGCGACAGGCCGACGTTGTACTTGGCCGAACCCGAACGGTCGGCGTGACCGGCGAGCATGACCTGCTGACCGCTGCAGCCCTGGTTGTAGGCGCTGATCGCGTTGTCCAGCGTCGAAGCCGCTTCGGGCGTGATCGCCGACTGATCCCAGTCGAAGTACACGATATACGGTCCCGGTGCGCACACGACCGGCGGAGGCGGCGGAGGCGGCGGCGGGGGAGGCGGCGGCGGGGGAGGCGGCGGCGGCGGGGGAGGCGGCGGCGGGGGCGCCTCGGCTCCACCGAAGTTGTAGGTCAGCGTCCCGAGCAGCGAGTGCGAACGGAAACGGCCCGACACGTCGCGGCCGAGCTGGTCGACCAGGTCGAGACCATCGGCGTTGAAGAAGCGATACTTCAGGCCGACATCCCAGTTGTTGCTGATCGGCGCGCGGACGCCCGCGATCGCCTGCCAGGCGAAACCGGTATCCGAATCGTCAAGCCAGGCACCCGCGAAGACGGGTTGGACCGAAACGCGAGCGACACCCGCGCCACCGCCGATGAAGCCCTGGATGCCGTCATCGTCACCGAAGTCGAACATACCGTTGACCATGAAGCTCAGCGCATTGCTGTCGCCGTTCATGGGGTAGTTGCCGGTCACGAGAGGACCACCGTTGGCCAAGGCGGGAACGCCCGGCGCATTGACGGATGCGTTGCGGATATCGGCTTCGCGATAGCCCACTTCCACTTCCGCGCGGAAGCCGCCGAAGTCGTAGCCGACGACGCCTTCAAAATCATATCCCTTGCGGTGATCCAGACTGACAGCATTGGCTGCGGTGCCGATATCGAGGTCGATGTCCTCGACGATCGTGACACCACCACCGACACCAACATACCAAGAGTTGTCGCGCGCCACGGCGGGCGACGCGAGGGCAGTGGAGGCCAACGCCACGGCGACGGCTAGCTTCCTCATAACAGATTCCCCTTTCAATTGAGATATACGTCTCGACAGACGTCCTACTCGCGGCTTTGGTTCCACGCAAGATAACAAATCGCTAATCTGTTGCCAAAAAGTCGCAGTTGAGCCCCGAATGCAACGAAAAAACCCCTCTAAATCAGCATGCCATGCGCTTTGAGCGCGGTCATCAGCGCCTCGATCGCCGCCCGCGCCTCGGAATCGACCGTCGCTCCACCCACCGGCTGGGCGACCGCGCCAGGTTCGACCCACGCGCCGTCCGCGAATCGCAGCCACGCCCCGTCCCGCGACCGCACGACCCGCATCCCGGGCCGAGGCTCGGCGAAGCGCCAGCCGCCGGCCGTCCATACCGCCAGCGCCGCCTCGCGCCCCGCCCACGCGCCGCTCGCCGGAGCACCGACGATCCAGCATTGTCCCGCATCCGGCGCCGCCGGCGGCGCGGCGAGCGGCCCATCCTCGACGCTCGCCTGCAGCAGCGCGTCGATCAGTACGAGCGCCTCGTTATGCGTGATCTCCTTCTGCGCCTGCGCCTGCACGAGCAGGGGCAGCGCGAACCGCGCGGTGACGGGCAGGTCGGTCATGCCGAATATCCTTTCTATTTAAGAGTTAGAAGAAGCGGTGCCGACGACAGAGCATCGCCGATCTGACGGATCGCGATCAGGCTGCCGGGTGCCAGCGCGGCCGCATCCGCCGCCGTCAGGCGCAGCGTCGGAACCTCCAGGTCCCACGGCCCGATCCCGGCCACCGCCGGCTCGATTGAAGCGCGATACAACTCGCGAGTCTCGCCGAGCGGCAGGTCGACATGGTCGCGCCAGCCGCCATCGGCCCGGCTCCGCCGCGCCCAGCCGATGACCAGTCCGCCTTCCCCATCGGGCCGGACCCGGCCATGCACTGGCGCAAGCGGGCGCAGTGCGCGCAGGCCCGCCGGGACGGGCAGGTCGGAAAGGCTCGTGTCGTTCCACGCCGCCCATTGCAGGCGCGCGCCGCCGCCCGCCACCCACTCGCCATGGTCGGCCGGGATCGGCAGCAGCGCGGGATCGTCGAGCAGCAGGAAGGGCGTTCCCGCCGCATGCGCCACCGCGCTTTCGGTGCCCGCGCGGCCGCGCAGCATCCGCGTCAGCCGCCATCGCCCCGGCGCCAGCAACTCGGCACCGCCGAACTGCACCAACTCGTCGCCGATCATCGCGCGATTCGCCCCGCCGAGCATCAGCGCGTCGCTCACCGCCTCCAGTTCCATCGCCGGATCGATCAGCGCGACGATCGCCGCGCCCGCATCGTCGAACAGCAGCGCGCCGCCCGGCGCCAGCGGCTCCGCCAGCACGCCCAGCGCTGCCGCCGGGCGCAGCGTGCCCAGCGGCATCGGCGCGGCATCGGGCATCGGCACGAACCAGGTGTCGGCACCGCGCCACCCCGCATTGCTTCCTGCGCCCGCGATCACGACCTGCGGCGCGGTCGCCGCCGCCGGGCCCAGATTCGGCAGGTCGAAGGCGCGGACCAGCGCCGTCGCTTCCGGCCAGTCGGGTGCGCGCACCGGCGCGCCGGAATCGGCGGGCAGCATGTCGAGGTCGAGCGGCTGGTGCCGCCGCAGTTCGACTTCGACCTGCGTATCGCGAACCGTCCGCGCGGCAATCCGCCATCGGCTGCCGTCGCCCGCGATCGCCACCGCCCCCACCGGCAGCGCGAGCGCCGCCAGGTCCATCCGCCAGACACAGCTTTCGCGCCCGTCCGCCGCCGCGGCAGCCAGCCGCTGCGCCAGCGCCCGTGCCGCCGCGGCGGACAGGACGGCGGGCAGATCGATCCGCTGCTCCGCCGCGCCGCCGCCCGCCACCGGACCGGTCTGCTGGCCGAGCTGATAGTCGCGCTCGCGATCATAATGGCGCAGGCGGATGCTTCCCGGCACATCGGCCAGCGGCGCGCGGCGGCGCTCGACCCGGTCGCGTGCCGCCTCTTCGCGGCGCGCTTCGCGGAAATCGGCCAGCGGCACCGGCGCGCGCGCGCCGTCCGCGGGCGCCAGCCGCCAGCCGCCGGGGTCGCTGGCCAGCCGCACCGCATCGGCATCGAACAAGGGCGCCAGCGCCTCGCGCAACCGGTCGCCGGACGCCGCATAGCCCACGAAGCGCGTCCCGCCCAGGCAGCGCCCCGCTTCGCCGAACAGCGTATCGCCGACCAGCCCGGCGTCGATGGCCCCGACATCGGCCTCGACCTCGAAGGTCAGCGACGGGATGCGATTGCCGAAGGCGCCGAGTTCCAGCTCCTCGAACACGGCATAGGCGATGCCGCGAAAGCCGCTGACCGAAGCCGGACCGAGCGCCGAGGCGATCAGCGGATCGGCGGGCTGGTCCTCGCCGCCGTCATACCAGCGAAAGGTGCAGCGCTGCTGAAAGCCGCCGCTCGCCCCGCGCAGCAGATTACCGTCGGCCCAGATGCGCCGGATGGCGCGGATCGGCCGCGACGACAGCGCCACCGCCAGCGACACGGCATAGCTATATTCGGTGACCGACGCCCGCCCCTTGCCGCCGCCGCGCTTGCTGCGCCGCTCGATCAGGTCGGTCGCCCAGATCACGCTGCCCGCGACGCGCATCGTCCCGAACAGCTGCGGTATCTGCTGGCCATAGGTCGATGCCTGCACCTTCAGGTCGGCGAGGCGTGGCCCCTCGCGGCCCTTGGGGCGAAAGATCGCCGCGTCGGCCTGCTGCCCGATCGCCGCGCCGATCGCGGCGCCGACCGGGCCGCCCACGATCCCGCCGACCACCGTCAGCACCAGCGTTGCCATGTCCGTCCCTCCTCAATCCAGCCGCCATCGCGACGCCGTCCGCGCCGCATCGTCCAGCGGCGTCTCGACCACACGCCGCAGCCCGGCATGCGCGTGAACCATCGTTTCGCCGCCCAGCAGCCCCAGATGAAATTGCTGCGCGGGCAGCGCGATCACCGCGACATCGCCCATCGCGACGCGGCCTTCATCGCGCGCGAACCCCGCCGCCCGCAGCGCCGCGACGATCCGCGCATCGCTCCACCCGCGCAGCGGATAGGCGCGCGGCCGCGGCAGCCGCCGCCCCGCCGCGGCATAGGCCGCCCATACCAGCCCGACGCAGTCGAGCCCGGTCGCGGGGTCGCACCCCTGCGGCCGGAACCGCGCGCCGATCATCCCCCGCGCCGCCGCAAGGGCGCGCGCGCCGATCTCATCCACCGGGGTATCGCGTCATCAGGTCGTTGCCCGGCAGATGCGCCTCGCCGCGAAAGTTGACTGCATTGGCAAAGCGGTCGCGGCAGGTCGAAAGCTGCTTGTCGCACCCTTCGGTCAGCCGCACCCGCACCGGCAGGTCCAGAGGCACGCCCGGCGTTTCCGCCAGCATCAGCACCGCGCCGTCGGCCGCGATCACCGGGCTCGCCAGCCCGCAGGCCGCCCCTTCCATCCAGACGAGTTCGCCAAAGGCCATCGCCCCGCCCCCCACCGCCGCATCGAGCGTCACCGACCGCCCGGCGACAGCGACGACGCGGCGCCGGTGCGTCCGCGGCGCCAAATCGACCCGGCACGCCCGGTCGCCGAGCGACGCGCGGCACGAAGGAGAGGTCGCGGGGCACGCCGGCCGGTCGAGCAGCCGGGTCACCCCCTGCAACTCGGCCGAAAAGGCGGCGCCGCGCCGCTCGATCGCACCCAGCATCCCGCGCGCCACCGTCACCGGCGCCACCTCGGGATGCTCCCAGTCGGTCACGAACAGCCCCAACGCCGCGCCGTCCCAGCGCCCGGTGTCGAGGTCGTCCGCCGCGATCGCGTCGCTCGCCACCGCGCCTTGCAGGTCGAGCGTCTCGGCATCGAGGCTGTCGCGCGTCTCGATCGCTGACGGTTTCATTCCCGGCGCGGCCCGATAGAGCAGCCCGCCGACGAACAGGTCGCGGTCGTGCGAGGTCAGCCCGATCGTCACCCCGTCGCGTCGCGACAGGCGCCAGCACCAGGCGAGCGTCGCGACTTCGGCGCGCAGCCACGCGGGCGCCCCCGTCATCGCGCCGAAATCATCGTCCGCGCTCACCATCGCACTCACCATGGCGCACGCACCTCGATCAGCGGCACGCTCGCCACTTCACCCGCAAGGAAAGTCGCGCGGCTGACCTCCAGCCGATCCTCGGCAAAGCGCACCGGCACGTCGAACAGAAAGCCCGCGCGCACCGCCGCGCCATCCGCCGGCGCGACATCGAACGCGACCTCGCCATCGCCCGTCAAGGTAAAGGCTGCCGTCTCGACCCCGCCCACCGACGCGCGGACGCTGCCCGCGACCGGCAGCCGGATCGCGCGCGCTTGCGCCGCCTCGCCACTGCCATAGCGCTTGACGAGCGCGAACTGCCGCCGCGCCCCGTCGCCGATGCCCAGCCATTGGTCGGCAAAGCCCGGCGGCCCGCCGTCCGCCGCCGAGCTGTGATCGAACGGATCGCGGAAACGAAAGCCGCGCGCCGCGCCGGGCGCGGAAGAAATCGGCGAGCCGCCGCACATCCGCCTCCGACCGGATTCCCGGCCCCGCGTCGTAGCGCATCCGCGCATCGGCCCATTCGCTCGCGCGCTGCTCGTGCCCGGAGGGCGAAGCGACGATCTGGGTGGAGAATTCGGTCGCGACCATCGCCTCGCGCCCGATCGCGAGCGGAAAATCCACCGCGTCGAAAGCCTGCATCTCTTCCTCCCCGTCAAAGGCCACGAAACCGTCGCGCGCGGCCTGCGGCAGCGCCCAGACGAAGGCGCGCGTCACCCCGGCGCGGCGCGCCCGCGCCGCCGCCTCGGCGATCGCGCGCCATTGCCCGCGATCCTCGCCGCGCAGCACGAAGCCCGCGAAATAATGCTGATCCGCGACGGGATAGCCGAGCCGCGCGACCATCGCGGCGCGCGCCGCATCGGTCTCGGCCCCGCGCCCGCCCGTCACCCAGTCGTAATCCTCGAGTTGCAGCACGTCGAACGCCGGCGCCGCCCAGCCCATGGGTACATTGGCGCGCCGCAATTCGGGCGCCGCCGGGTCGAGTACCGTCGGCAGATAGACGAGCAGATGGCTCGTGAAGGGCGCCGCCCCCGCCTCGTCGCGCGCCGCCGCGACGAGCGCGGCGGTCGATCCCGCCAATATCGCGCCCAGCGCGTCGAGCATCGCGCGCTGCCCGCTGTCCAGCGCGCCGCGCACATCGGGAATCGCGACGCTCGCCGCGCCCAGCATCGCCGTCGTCGCGGCATCATAGGCGCAGAGCCGCCCGTCCGCCGCGACCCACCACCACGGCTCGCCGACCTGGAACTTCACCGGCAGGCCCGCGTCGCGCCCGATCGCCGCGAACGCCCGCGCGACGAGTTGCAGCCACCCCATCGCCTCGGTATGCGCGGGCGACAGCAGGGTCGACGGCGGCTCCCACCCGGTCAGCGCCGGCGCGCCGTCGGCGTCGCGCTGCTTCCAGCCCTCGGGGCAATAGGCGTCGAACAATTCGTAGGAGAGCGACCAGACCAGCCCCAGCCCCGCGCCCGCACAGGCGCTCGCCAGCGCCCGGTGCCACGCCGCGGCGGGCGCGTTCAGCACCCCGCCCGCCGCCTGCACGCGATAGCCGCCGCCCTCGGCCGCCAGCCGCATATAATGGCTCATCCCGACATAATGGACGACGTCGCCGCGATAGCCGAGCTGCTCCACCTGCCGCACCACCCGCGCCGGGGTCAGGTGATAGCAGTCGTCATAGCCGTTCGCGATCCCCAGCCGCTGTTCGGGCAGCACCGCGTCGCCGATCGCCAGCACCGACCCCGATCCCGAACAGGCGATGTCGCTCACCTCGACCCAGCCCTGCGCCGGCGCCGCAAGCGCGCCCGCGCCGCCGTCATAGCCCGGCGCGACCAGCGAGACGAACAATCGGTCGACGTCGCCCGCCCACACCGGGTCGCTTTCCCCCGGCAACAGAAAGCCGCCGGTCAGCGCGTCGAAATCGAGCGTCACCACCGCATCCTCGGCGCTGCCCTCGGCATAGTTCCACAGCCGCACATACCAGGCGCGCGGGTTGCCCGCCGCGTCACGCCCCTCGATCGTCAGCGTCGGCCCGTGCAGCGCGTCGAGCGGCTTCACCCCACCCGATCGCCAGCGGAACCGCAGCCGCACGTGCCGGAAATCGCGCCGCGTCTCATAGGCGAGCAGCGGGTGGTCCCAGCGGTCTTCCGCCTCCCAGATCAGCCCGGCCAGGTCCGCCTTGTCGTAAAAGACCGCCTCGACGCGCAGCGCCGTCGGCGCGGTCGTCACCACGCTCGCCATCATCGGCCGCGCGAAATCGACGGTCCAGAATCGCGGGTCGAAACGCTTGATCCAGCCCCTGCGGTGATGCGGCTCGGCCGCGACGAGCGCCCAGCCCATCAGCCTTCGCCTTCCGCCACCGCGCGCCGCACCGCGCGCGCCAGCTGCCGCCCGGTCTGCGCTAGCCGCCCCGGCTCGCTCCCCGCCGCTCCGCGCACGTTCACCGTGATCGCGATATTGCGCACCGCCGCGCCCGCCGCGGGCTCGATGCGCCCGCTCGCGCCCGGCACGAACAGCTCCGGCCCACGCTCGCCGACGCGATAGGCACGCCCCGCGCTCACCGGTCCGCCGGTCGCGCGGCCCGGCGCGCCGAGCAGCCCGAGCGCCAGGCTCTGCCCGACCGCGAGCAGCCCCCCGCCGCCGCGCGCCGCGCCCAGCACCGTGCCGACCCCGCCCGACACCGCCGCGCGCGCGATGTCGGCCATCACCGATAGCGCCAGCCGCTTCAGATCCTCGAACCCCAGCTTGCCCGACACCACCGCCCGGCCCAGCGCGCGCTCGATCCCGCGCGCGCCCGCATCGGCGGCATCGGCCAGCGGCGCGCCCAGTTCGGCGCGCAGCGCCGCCATGTCGCGGCGAAAGGCGCCGGTGTCGGCGCGCACCGCGACGACCATCTCATCGATCTCGTCATCCATCGGGATATTGCTCCATCATCGCCGCCAGCGCCGCGCGATCGACGCCGTCCGCGCCATCGTCTGTCGCCCAGCCCGCCAGCACCGCCGCCACATCGGCCGGCGTCGCCGCCCAGAACTCCCCCGGCCGCCACCCGCTCAGCCGCGCCATCACACCCGACAATCGCATCGCGCCCTCACCGAAACGCCCCTCCCGCTCGCGGGAGGGGCAGCGAGGCTTGGCGGCTTGCCGGCCAGCCGTAGCGGGGTGGGCAGCCTTCTCCGTCACCGATCACCGCCCCTGCAAGATCTGCCCCAGCAGCATCCGCAGCGCGGGCGTCACCGCCGCCAGCCCCTGCGCGACCACCGCTTCGCCGACCGTCTCGCGCGTCAGCTCCGCCGGCCGGTCGCGCACGCAATGCCAGAACAGCCCGGCCAGCTCGCCCAGCGCCAGCCGCCCGTCGGCGGCGCGCTCGACCAGCGCGAACAGCGGCCCCAGCTCGGCCTCCGCCGCAACCAGCGCGCCGAAGCTCGGGCGCAGCACATGCGCGGTGCCGCCGATCCGCAGCACCGCCTCGCCGCGCAGCGGGTTCGCGACCGCGCTCACAGGCTGACCACCGCGCCGCTCGACTCGAGCGCCAGCACATATTGGCGCTCGCCATTGTAATCGCCGGCATAATCGAGCCGCGTCACCAGGAAGCGCCCGCGCAGCCGCTCGCCGCTTTCGAAGCTCAGCTCATAATCGTCGATCGTGCCCGCCAGCGCATGGCCGCGCAGCCGCACCTCGGCCGCCGACCCGGTGAACAGGCCCGCCGCGCTCACCGAAACCGACCGTACCCCCGCGCCCGACAGCAACTCGCGCCAGCCGCCCGAATCCTTGGTCGTGACGTTCACCGCCTCGCCGTTCACCGACAATTGCGTCGTGCGCAGCCCGGCGACGGTGCCGAAGGCGGGCGGCGTCGCGCCATCGCCGACCTTCAGCAGAAAAGCGCTCCCATTTTCGATCCCCATGGTTTAATTCTCCTTCGCAAATCATCTGCAAACGGGGAGTCGCAGGATGTTGATCACAAGCTTGCTCCTGGCCTTGGCGGCACCATCGCCCACCGCCGCGGTCGACACGTCGCGCGCCGCCTTCACCAAATGCCTGCGCGACCACCTCAAGAAGTCGCTCGAGGGCAAGATGGGCGACGCCGAATATGAAATGGCGATCAAGGGTGCCTGCACCGCGGAGCGCACCGCCTTTCGTCAGGCGGTGATCGCGCTCGACCGCGCGAGCGGCGATTCGGAGGCCGACGCCACCGAGAATGCCGACATGCAGATCGACGATTATCACGTGAACTTCATCGAGAAGTTCAAGGATTATTCCTCGACCAACACCCTCCCCGGCGATTCCTGATCGCCCCTGTCCCGGTCGTCCCTGAGCGAAGCGTTCCCGTGTCCCCGCAAAGGCGGGGACCCAGAGCGGCATGACGCCGAAGCGGGTCACGCCTCCTCCCGCACCCCCGCCAGGCACCGGCACCGCACGACCAGATCGTGCCGCCAGCCGCCCTCGCGCCGGAACGCCAGCCGGCTGCGCAGCGCCCTGACCGCGACGACCGTCCAGCCGCCCGCCGGGCCGCGCAGCGCGCCCGCCGCCGCCTCCATCCGCGCCGCCGCCCCGCCCGCGTCGGCCGGCAACCCGGCACCGGTCAGGCTCAGCGTCAGCCGCACCTCGCACCCGGGCCGGTCCTTCGTCCCCCAGTCTCGGCCCTCGGCAGCGCCGACCGAGACATAGGGCGCGCTCGCGCGCGGCGGCACGCCGTCGAACACGCCGTGCACCAGCCCGGCCAGCGCGTCGTCCGCGCCCAGCACCGTCAGCGCCTTCGCGCGCACCGCCTGTTCCGCGCCCGTCATCATGCGCCTCCCAGCGTGCGCCGCCGCCACGGCTGCCACAGCGCCGCGATCATCGCCGGCGGCGTCTCGTCCGCACCGTCGCGCGCGGCGTGGAGGTGCTGGATCATGCGCAGCAGGCCCTGGCGGATCGCCTCGGGCACCGCATTGGGGCCCGCGGCCATGCCGGCGCGGAACGCAATGCGCGCATATCCGGCATCGCCGGCGGCGTGGATCGCCACCCGTGCCGACCCGTCGCGCGCGATCGTCACGCGGTAGCGGTCGGCGCCCAGCACCGTTTCCGCGCCATCGGGCCGCAGCAGCGTCACCGCATCGACAGCGACGACCGGCCGCGCGGCAAGCCGCAGGGCGCCGCCGCGCAGGACAAGGCTTTCCTCGCCCGCGCGCACGATCAGCCACTGGCCGACAAAGGCCTCGCAGATGCTCGCCGCGGCACGGACCAGCCCGGCGACGACCGCATCGTCGATCGTCGCCCCCATCCGCAGCCAGCCGCGCGCCTCGTCCAGGCTCACCGGGACCTCGCCCGGCAACAGGCTCTCCACCATCATCGTTCCTCCACCCGCACCGCCATCGACCGCTCCTCGACCTGGCCATCGGTCATCGTCACCCGGTTGGTGACGCGATAGACGCGCCCGGCGATCCCGCCCGCCAGCGTCACGGTCGCGCGCGCCAGGCCGTGCGTCATCGCCGCCACCGCGACCCCCTCGGACTCGTCGGGCCACACCGTCCAGTCGCTCGCCGCCACCGCCTGCCCGGCGGGACAGGCCGCCGCCCAGTCGAATTCGAAGTCGATCCGCGTCCCCGGATCCTTCACCATCATCGCCATCGTCGATCCTTTCCGGTCAGCGTCCGGCCACCGCGATCCGGCGCGCCGGATCGGGCGCCAGGCGAACGCGCGCGCGCGGCGGCGCCGCCCGGTCGGGACCGCGCCACTCGATCGCGAGGACGCGGCCGCTGGCGTCGCCGATCGCACGCGAACCCAGCGCCGCGCCGCCGGTCATGCCGCCGCCTCCAGCGCCGCGAGCCGCGCCTCCTGCGCCGCGATCAGGAACAGCGCGAGCTGGTCGGGGCGGATGCCGAACCGCTCGCCCGCCGCGCGGACGATCCGTCCCTCGGCGTCGCGCTCCTCCGCCCAGCGGTCCCAGCACAGAAAGGCATGGCGGCTGGTCGGATCGGCCCCGATGCCGACCGGATCGGCCAGCCCTTCGTCGGCCATGATCGCCCACACCGCCTGCGCCCGCACCCCGAAATGCAGCCGCGCGCCGTCCTCGCCCTTTTCGGCGACCGCGTCGTTCCATTGATAAAATCCGAGTTCGGCCGCGATGCGCTTCGCCGCCGCCATCTCGGCCGGGGACGGCGCGCCGCGCCAGGTCTTGTCCCGCGCATCCGACGTGTTGATGGCGCCGGTCCCGGCATAGACGACGGACCAGCGGTGGGCAGCAGCCCCCAGCGGTTGGCCATTGTCCGCGCCGGGGGACACGATGCCGCTCTGAAGGACGCGGAGATGCACATTGCCCCCGGTGACGATCCACGCGCCGCCATGGCCCGCCAGGATAGCGTGGGGGTTGCTCTCGCTGGCGGGTTTTGCCCATTTCAGGCCATAGACAGGGACTCTCACGCCGTCGATGGTCGCCGGATAGAACTCCGAATATCCCAGCAGGGCGCCCGCTGTATCGGTTGACATGGGGAGCAATATGTTGCCGTTTGCAATCGTCAATTTTTCGGCTGGCGCGTCCGTTCCGATACCGAGGCTACCTGCGGCGGTCAGCCGCATCCTTTCGCTCGTGTCCGTGATGAAGCGGATGCTCCCGCCCCACCCGGGCGAACGTCCGACCGAGATGTTCAGCTCGCCCGTCGATCCGCGAGCGGTGAACGACGCATCGTGCGCGCCGTTGGTGACGATCTCGATCCCGCCCATCTGCTCCGAAGCGGCGGGCGCGATCCGCATCCTCGGCGATCCGCCGGCCAGTTCCAGCAGTTGTGCCGGACTGGCGGCGCCGATGCCGACACGGCCGTCCGCGCCGCGCCGGACGAGCGCGGCGAGCGGCAGGTTCACCCACCCCGCGCCGCGCCGCACGGTCAGCAGGTCGTCATCCGCGCCGGTCGCCGCCGCGGGGTGCGCCGTCGACAGCGGCTGCTTCGCGGCGATCGCGGCGGCCAGGGCGTCGTCGGCCGCATCCAGCGCCGCGACCGCCGTGTCGTGCGCCGCGAACCAGCCGGCGCCGACGGTCAGCGCCAATGTCTTCAGTCCCGGCGCGAAATCGACGCGGCCGCCCCCGTCCGAAGAAGCGGCGACCGCCTCGCGCACCAGCCGGCCGGCGGTGTCGAGGCGGCCGGTGCCGACCTCCCACTCGCCGGACTGCGCGATGCCCGCGATGGCATAGTGGAACTCGGTATCGGCGGGCACCGCGTCCGCGAAGCGGCGGTGTCCGGGCACCGCGCCGGTCGGCGTCAGCGGGCCGGTGCCGCCCTCGTGGCACAGCTCGCGCACCAGGTCGGCGAAAAAGGGGGTCGGCATGGCAGCGCCATCCTTTCCATTCTGGGAAGATGTCAGGTTGCGCCCGGCCCCGCCCCGAAAGGGTTGGAGGGCAGGAACCGGGCGCCCCTCGCGCGCGCGCCGATCAGCTCGCGGCGAATTTCATCAGCTTGATGGCGTTCGAATCGATGATCGCGCCGCCGACCCGCTTGGTTGCATAGAAATGCACGAAGGGCTTGTTGCTGAAGGGATCGCGCAGGATATGCGTCTCGCCACGGTCGGCGATCAGATAGCCGGCGCGGAAATTGCCGAAGGCGATCGACAGGCTGTTCGCCGCGACGTCGGGCATGTCCTCGGCCTCGACGACCGGATAGCCGAGCAGGCTCGCCGCCTGGCCCTCGACCAGCCCCGGCTGCCACAGGAAGGCGCCGTCGGTGGTCTTGAACTTGCGGATGCGCGCCAGCGTGTCCGAATTCATCACCCAGCAGGCGCCGCCGCGATAGGGCGCGCGCAGGCTGTGGACCAGTTCGACCAGCTTGTCCTGCGGGTTCGACGCCGCAAAGCCGCCCGCCGCGCCGGAGGCGACGAACTGCAGCGTCCCGAACGCCCGCGCGCTGTCCGCCTCGTTCGTCGCCGCGTAGGACAGGAAGCCCTTGGGCCGGTTCGTCCCGTTGCCGGACACGAAGGCCGCACCCTCGGCGACCGCGAACTCACGCGCGATCTCGTCGGCCAGCCAGTCCTCGACATTGAACATCGCATCGTCGAGCATCGCCTGGCTCGCCGCCGGATTGGCGTAAAGCTCGCCCGACGGCGGCGCGATCTCGGCGAAGCTGCGCGTCCCGGTCCCGGGCCGCGCGTCGGTTTCGCCGACCCATCCCGCGCCGGTCGATCCGGTCGCGATCAGCTTGCGATAGCCGCTCGTCCCCGTCTGCACGACCGTCGCGATGCCGCGGATCGGCGACAGCGATTTCAGCGTCGCCGCGATCGCCCCGTCGATCTCGCGCGGCACGGCATAGCCGCCCTCGCCGCCCGACGCCCCCGACAGGCTCTTCATCCCGGTCCCCGCGTCGATCCCGCGCCGCAGATAGCGGTCGACGAAGGCGTCGCGCGCCGGATCGGCCGCCTTCGCCCCGTCGAGCGGCAGCCGCGCCGCCGCGACCGCCTGCGCGTCGACCTGCGCCTTGAGCGCCGCGACCGACGCCTTCAACTCGTCGACCGCTTCCGCCGCCAGCACCGCATCGAACGCTCCCTCGAGCGCGTCCGCCTTCATCTCCATCTCGTCCATGCGTTTCACTCCTTCCATGAATCCACCGCGATCACCCGCGCCAGCGGCTGCATCGGCTGCGCGACGAGGCTGATCTCGGCCAGGTCGAGCGCCAGCAGTTCGCGCGGGTTCGCGCCCCGCGCGCCGCGCACCCGATATCCGAACGACAGCCCGGTCAGCGCCCCGCGCGCGACCAGCGCCGCCGCGGTCGGGTGCGTCACCCTCGCGACGACGCGCAGCCCGCGCGCATCCTCCGCCAGCATCTCGATCGTGCCGACGAGCGCGCCCGGCCGGTGCTGCCACAGTAGCGGCACCGCGCGCCCCGCGCGCAGGCTCGCCGCGAAGGCCCCGGCGCGCACCACGTCACCGCCGCGGTCGACGCGGTCGAACACCGACGCATAGCCCGCGAACCGTATCCCCCCCTCCCGCAGGCGGGAGGCGGCCGGGGGGGGGGCCTGTCGAACGATCGCACCCCTCACCGCAGCAGCCCCGGCAGCCCCAGCTTCATCGCCAGCCCCACCAGCAGCAGCGCCAGCAGGCCGCGCGCCGCCCAGTCGACCGCCGCCTTCCACGCACTCGTCTTGGCGTCGCGCCACGCGCCGAGCAGCTGGCGCAGGTCGCCGATGTCGTCGCGCGCCGCCGCGTCGGCGAGCCCCAGCCGCGCCAGCGCCCGCCGCGCGCCCAGTTCGCTCGCCTCCTCGACCACCGCGCGCAGCAGCGCCGCGTCGGGCGCGCGCGTCCCAGCCAGCGCGATCAGCCGCGCCAGCGCCTCTTCCTCGTCCATGTCGTATCTCCGGCTAGTCGACGCCCAACAGCGCCTTCTTCTCGGCCGCGGTCAGCCAGTCGGCCCCCGACACCTCGCGCCACAGCGCCATGCGGTCGGCGGCCAGCGCCGGCACCCGGTCCATGTCGACGCGCAGCTCGGCGCCGCCGAACCAGCCCGCCAGCCCCTGCGACACCGCGCCCAATATCTTCGCGCACAGCGGCAGCACGGTCAGCCGCCACAGCGCGCGATTGGCCTCGCGATAATTGGCATAGGTCGCATCGCCGGGCAGCCCGAGCAGCATCGGCGGCACCCCGAACGCCATCGCGATCTCGCGCGCCGCGCTGTGCTTCAGCTCCAGGAAATCCATGTCGGCGGGCGACAGCGACAGCGCCTGCCACTTCAGCCCGCCCTCGAGCAACAGCGGCCGCCCGGCGTTCGTCCCGCCGGCAAAGCTTTCGGCCAGCTCCTCGCGCAGCCGGTCGACCTGCTCGGCCGACAGCGGCATCCCCTTGTCGCCCGGATCGTGGATCAGCGCCCCCGACGGCCGCGCCGCATTGCCCAGCAGCGCCGCATTCCATTTCGCCGCCGCATTATGCGCCGCGATCGCCCCCTGCGCCGCTGCCAGGCAGCCCGCGCCATAATGATCGTCGAGCGGGTGCAGCGCCTTGACATGCACCACCGCCGGCCGCCCCGCGCCGTCCTCGGCGGGCAGCACCGCGGCGCATCCGCCCGCCTTGTAGCGATAGGCGACCGGCCAGCCGCGCCCGTCGGCCTCGACCGTCACCCGGTCGGGGCGCAGCGCGAACAGCTCGGCGGGCGCGCCCGCGCCGTCGGTCAATATCTGCACATAGCCGTTGCCGTGGAGCAGTAGCTGCGACGCCAGCGTCTCGACCAGCCCCTGCCCGCCCGATGTCGCGGTGACCAGCGCCAGCAGCGCCGGGTCGCCCGCCGCGATCGGCGCCGCCCCCGCCGCCTCGGCGACCAGCCGCACCGACCGCTGGACGATCGCATTGCCCAGATAGCCTTCGCGCACCTGCGCCTCCCACGACAGCGGCGCCGGCGCGCTCCACGTCCCATACACACGCGACAAGGCGGGCCGCACCGTCGACGATGCGGCCTTGCGGCCAAACCAGTTCATGCTTGTCTCCTCGATGGGCCAGCCGCCACACCGCAAGCCCCACTCTCTCCCCTTCAGGGGAGAGATACGCAGGCTTGCGAGCTTGCTCGCTAGCCGAAGTTGAGAGGGGCCGGCGTGCGTGACTCCCCCTCTCCCAACCCTCTCCCCTGAAGAGGAGAGGGCTTTGATCAAACCCTGCGCACCCCCGGCGCGCGCCCTTTCCTCATCCGTTCCAGCAGTTCCGCCAGCGCCCACACGCACGCATCGGCCCGGTCCGGCGAACCGCCCGGCCCGGCGTAGCCGCCACCGGTCTGGAACCCGCAAAGCTGGTCCTCCAGCGCCGGGAACGCCCCCGCATGCACCACCTGCCCGCGCTCATAGGCGAGCGCGACCGGCTCCGCGCGGCGCGCCTTGCCGATGCTCGCGTGGACCGTGGCGACCGGCAGCGCGACATCGGCCTGCGCCAGCGTCGCCGCGACCATCTCGCCGCCCATATTGCTTTCCGCGACCACCCGGTCGGCGCCCCAGCGCGCCGCCACGGCGGCCACCGCCTGCGCCCAGACATGCGGCGGCGGGGTCTCGACGCTCGCATCCTCGACCACCGCCAGCCGCCCGTCGCGCAGCAGCGCCGCGACGACGATCCCGCACGCATCGCCGGTCGACGTCGCGGGCGGATCGACGCCGATCACGACGCGCCGCGGCTTGCCCAGTCCATCCGGATCGACGCGGCAGCGTTCGATCAGCGCGCGCGTCCACAGCGCGCCCTCGACATCCTCGACCAGCTCGCCGTCCAGTTGCTGCCGCCCCAGCCGCGTTCCGCCATAGACCGCCTGCATCGCCTCGACGAAATTCGACGGCAGATAGGCGTTCTGGTGCGTGCCGCCGACCGTTTCGGCGAACCCCGGCAGCGCACGGATCGTCCGCATCAGCGCGGTCGGGCGCGGCGTCGTGGTGATCAGGATGCGCGGCCGGTCGCCCAGCCGCATCCCCAGCACCAGATTGTCCCACGCGGTCGCGCCCCGGTGCCATTTCGCCAGCTCGTCGCACCACGCGACATGATGCTCGGGCCCGCGCAGATTCTCCGGCGCCGCCGCCGAATAGAGCGTCGCGACCGCGCCGTTGCCGAAATGCAGCTCGCGAACCCCGTCGCGCCAGTCGGGGCTTTCATGCCCGCGCGCGACCGCCAGCAGCCCGCTCGCCCCCTCGATCATCACGCGCCGTCCGTCGATCTCGTTCGCCGCGACCAGCGCGATGCGCGCGCCCGGCATCGTGCGCGCGCACTCGCTGATCCATTCCGCCCCGGCGCGCGTCTTGCCGAAGCCGCGCCCGGCGCGGATCATCCAGATGCGCCAGTCGCCCGGCGGCTCGCATTGCCCCTCCTGCGCCCAGCCGTGCCAGCGCTCGAGCAGTTCGCGGCGCTGGCCCCAGGTCAATCCCCGCATCACGAAGCGCAGGTCGCGCGGCGACAGCGCGGACAATTTCTCGAGCACGTCGCCGACGACGTCGCGATGCGCCTGCCCCATCCGCCGATCCTCCCTCACCGCTCCCCGACAGGGAAAGAAATGACCCGCCATGAAACGCGATCCCCTCCCGCCAACGAGAGGAGAAACCGGGCGGCAAGACGCCTGCCCGTTCCGTTCTGCCCCGACAGAAGGGAGATCATGGCGATTGCAAACAGGCGCCGGCCTTGGGTCGAAGCCCCCTGCTTCCGCACTTCGTCATGCTGGAACGCGTTGGCAATCATCCCTTTCCGGCAACGAACCGTTCCCCGGCGGAAGCCGGGGCCCACGCGGGGCAGCATCCAGCCATCCGGACCCCGGCGTCCGCCGGGGACCAGGCCCCTATCCCTCCGGCGCCAGCCCGCGCTGTCGGCGCAGGATGGCGAGCCGCTTCAGGATCGCGGCGTCGGTTTCCTCGGACGTCGGCATCCGCTTGTCGGGCCGCAGCGTCCGCGCCCGGCCGCCGCGGACCGACGCCTGGTGCCGGCCGAGCAGGCTGATCGCCTGGTCGACCGTCATCGGCGCGATCACGCGCCCTTCGTCCCCGCCTTTCGCGGTGTCCGGTTCCGTCGCGGCGCCCTCCTTCGCCGCGCGCGCCGCCCTTGCGCCTTTTTCGTCCGCGCTGCCCCGACCGGGCTCGCCGCCTTCGCGGCTCCCGGCAACGGCCGCGCCCGGCCTGCCCTCGACAAGCGCCAGCGCCGCCTGCACCAGCCCCATTTCCAGACGCTGATATCCGGCCGTCAACGCCTCCTGCCACGCCGCGGCGAACGCCTCGTCGCGCGCGCGCAGCCGATAGACCGTCGAACAGACCAGCCCCGCCTGCGCGGCCGACCATGTCACGTTGCAGCTTTCCGCCAGATGGGAAAGGAACGTCTCGCACTGGCGCGTCGAAAGGGCCGTGCGCGGCGCCTTCGCCCGCATCAGCCGGCGACGATTGCCGGCCCGCACCACCTGTTCCATTCGGTCGCTCCCCAAAAGGATCGGGCCGGATCGCCCGAAGGCGCCGGCCCGAATCGCAATTCTCGATGATGAGATGCTTGTGCCATATCAGCGTTACGATGTCAATAGAAAATAACCTATATGGTTTTATACTACTTCCCCTGCACGCGCGGCCCCGCCGCCGCCATCGGCGACGCAGCCCGGTTCCGGAAAGCGCTTTCCCCTCCCCGTCACCCCGGACTTGATCGGCAATCTTCCCTCTTCGACAAGTCACTGTTCCCCGGCGAAAGCCGGGGTCCATGCGAGGCAGCGCCGTGCCATCTGGACCCCGGCTTTCGCCGGGGAACAGCGCCTGACTTGCCTGAGGGGAATATATACCGACTCGATCCGGGGTCCCGCTTGTCCGGCGTGACAAGGCAGGCGAAACCGCACGCCGTTTTCAAACGATGCGCACCCGCTCCGCCACCCGCTTGACCGCCCCGGTCGAAAGGTTCAGACCGCTGCGATTCAAAGGGAAACAGGGGTCGAAAATCCATGCGCAAACTCGTCATCCTCGGCGTCAGCCTCTTCGCGTTCCAGGCTTCGCTCGCCGCCGCGCAGGATCAGCCGGCGGCGCCGGAGCCCGAACCCGCCGCGATGACGGCGTCCGCGAGCGGCAGCGCGCGCACCGCGCCCGAACGGCATTTCACCGGCGCCGACATCTTCGACCTCGCGATCGCCGCCGATCCGCAGATCAGTCCCGACGGGCGCCGCATCGCCTATGTCCGGCGACAGAATGACATCATGACCGACCGCGCGATCGGCAGCATCTGGCTGATCGACACCGCGACCGGGCAGGAAACCCCCGTCACCGGCGGCAACGGCGGCGGCAGCGCCTTCACGCCGCGCTGGTCGCCCGACGGCAAGCGCCTCGCCTATGCCTCGACCGAGGGCGGCGGCGCGCAGCTGTGGGTGCGCTGGATCGACGGCGGAGAGGCGGTGCGGCTGACCGGCCTGCCGACCAGCCCGTCGAGCATCGCCTGGTCGCCCGACGGGCGCTCGATCGCCTATACGATGCTGGTCAAGGACGCGGCACCGACCTTCGGCTCGGCCCCCGCCAACAAGCCCGAAGGCGCCAAATGGGCCGAACCGCTGGAGGTTCACGACCTCCTCACCTATCGCGCCGACGGCGCGGGCTATATCGAGCCGGGGTTCGAGAAGATCTTTCTCGTCCCCGCGACCGGCGGCGCGCCGCGCCAGCTCACCTTCGGCCCCTATCACGACGGCGGACCGCTCAGCTGGTCGCGCGACGGGCGCACCCTCTATTTCGGCGCCAACCGCAAGCCCGACTGGGAAAACGACGCGCGCGAGAGCGAGATTTTCGCGCTCGATGTCGCGAGCGGCCGCATCACCCAGCTCACCGACCGCGACGGCCCCGACGCCAATCCCGTCGTCTCGCCCGACGGCCGGCTGATCGCCTATGTCGGTTTCGACGACAAGCTGCGCGCCTATGAGAATAGCGAGCTTTACGTGATGAACCCCGACGGTTCGGGCCGCCGCAGCCTGACCGCCGGCTGGGATTACAGCGTCGACGACGTCGCCTGGGCCGCCGACGGGCGCAGCCTCTATGTCCAGTACGACGACCATGGCGAGACGAAGGTCGCGCGCATCGGGCTCGACGGCTCGGCGCGCACCGTCGTCACCGGCCTGTCGGGCGGCGGGCTCGACCGGCCCTACACCGGCGGCAGCTTCTCGGTCGCCGACACCGGCGCGATCGCCTTCACCGGCGGCACCCCGACGCGCCCGGCGGAGGTTCAGCTCGCCGCGGGCGGCAAGACGCGGATGCTGACCGACCTCAACCGCAGCCTGCGCGAGACCAAGGCGCTGGGCGAGGTGCGCAAAATCACCGTCGCCTCCAGCCTCGACGGGCTGGAGATCGAGGGCTGGCTGACCCTGCCCCCCGGCTATGTCGAGGGCCGGCGGGTACCGCTGATCCTCGAGATTCACGGCGGCCCCTTCTCGGCCTATGGCCCGCATTTCGCGACCGACAACCAGCTCTACGCCGCCGCGGGCTACGCGGTGCTGTCGTCGAACCCGCGCGGTTCGACGAGCTATGGCGAGGCGTTCGCGAACACGATCGACAAGGCCTATCCGGGCAATGATTATTTCGACCTGATCAGCATCGTCGACCGCGCGATCGAACTCGGCATCGCCGATCCCGACGCGCTGTTCGTCACCGGCGGCTCGGGCGGCGGCGTGCTGACCAGCTGGATCGTCGGCAACACCGACCGCTTCAAGGCGGCGGTGACGCAAAAGCCGGTGATCAACTGGACGTCGCAGGCGCTGACCGCCGACGGCCCCGCCTTCTTCGGCCGCTACTGGCTCGGCGCGATGCCGTGGGAGAATCCCGAGACCTTCTGGAAGCACTCGCCGCTTTCGCTCGTCGGCCAGGTGAAGACCCCGACGATGGTCGTCGTCGGCAGCGAGGATTACCGCACCCCGGTCAGCGAGTCGGAGCAATATTATACCGCGCTGCGGCTGCGCGGCGTCCCGACCGCGCTCGTCAAGGTGCCCGGCGCCAGCCACGGCGGCATCGCCGCGCGGCCGTCGCAGTCGGCGGCCAAGGCCTCGGCGATCCTCGCCTGGTTCGCCAAATACCGCCACGGCTGGGCCCCGCCGGCTGCGGCGGCACCCTGATCTAGGGCGCCAGCGGCGGCAGCCCGTCCATGATTGCGGTCAGCGCCAGCGCATTCTCGCGCTCCATCGCGCTGTGCCCGGCGTTGGTGACGACATAGGTCGCGGGCTCCGCCCCGGCGCCGCGCAGCGCCGCGACCAGCCGCGACGCCTGCGTCAGCGGGCACACCTCGTCGAACCGCCCATGGACGATATGCACCGGAATCGCCGCCAGCGTGTCGATATGCCGAAAGAAATGCCCCGGCTCCAGAAACAGGTCATGGGCAAAATAATGCGCCTCGATCTGGGCAAAGCACAAAGCAAACCCCGCCTCCCCGAACTTTCCGGTATCGCCCGCCTCGGGGATCAGGTTCGAAATCGTTCCTTCCCATAGGGACCATGTCACCGCCGCGGCGAGTTGGCGTTCCTTCTCCTCGGCGGTCGCGGGCACCATGTCGAAGATCGCCTTGTACGACCGCATCACGTCGCGCCGTTCCTCGACGCTCAGCACTTCCAGCAGCGCGCGCCATTCGTCGGGATAGTGGATATAGGCGCCCGGCGCGGTCAGCCCGAACGGGTCTTCGTGCCACGTCGCGGCATTGCCCTGATACAGGTAGAGCAGATCCTCCGCCGCGCCCAGGAAGATGCCGCGCAGGATCAGGTTCGCGCAATGATCGGGATGCGCGATCGCATAGGCCATCGATAGCGTGCTGCCCCAGCTTCCACCGAAGACATGCATCCGCCCCGCGATGCCCAGATGATCGCGCAGCTTCTCGATATCGCCGATCAGGTCGGCGGTGGTGTTGCGCGCGAGCGCCGTCGCTGGTCCCGCCGTGGCGACGTTGGGCTCGCTCTTGCCGCATCCGCGCTGGTCGAACAGGATGATGCGATAGCGGTCCGGGTCGAAATAGCGCGCCATCGCAGGCGAACAGGCGCCGCCGGGGCCGCCGTGCAGCACCATCACCGGTTCGCCCGCCGAATTGCCGTACTCCTCCCAATACAGGCGATGCTCGGGGTCGCTGTCGACCGTCAGCCACCCGCTGCGCCGCGCCTCCGCCTCGGGATAGACCCAGTCGTCGCCGATCTTGCTCGATGTCTGCAGCCGCGAGAAATCCATCCTGTCTTCCTTTCGTTGCGCGCGCCGCCGCTCGGGGGGTGGCCGCGCGCCACGCCCCCATGCTAGGGCGACTCCGATGCCATGTCTGAATCGTCCTTGCGGCGAAAGCCGCAGCGACGCAATTGCGGTGGCATCGCCAGTCCCAGAAGGCGACCGGCCCCGGCCCGGTCGCGCCGCATCGATCGGAAATGACCGCCCTATGACCTTGCGCCTTGCCGCTTCCACCGCCGCCCTGCTGCTTGCCGTTCCGGCGCTTGCCCAGACCGCGGCGCCCGCGATCGACCCCGCGAACATCACCGAAACCGTCCGCACCATGGCCTCCGACCAGTTTCAGGGCCGTGCGCCGGGAACCGTCGGCGAGGAACGCACCGTCGGCTATCTGATCGGTCGGCTGCAGGCGCTCGGGCTCGAACCCGCCGGATCGGACGGCGGCTGGACGCAGCGCGTGCCGCTGCTCCACACCCGGCTCGGCACCCCCGAAACGCTCGCCTTCGACCGCGGCGGCACGACCACCCCGCTCGCCTTCGGCACCGACATCTATCTATCGACGCTTCAGCCGAACGACCGCGCCGTGGTCGCCAGCGCGCCGATGGTGTTCGTCGGCTATGGCGTCGACGCACCCGAACGCGGCTGGGACGATTTCAAGGGCGTCGACCTCAAGGGCAAGGTCGCGGTCTTCCTGATCAACGACCCCGATTTCGCCGCAAAGAAGGGCGAGCCCGCCTTCGGCAAGTTCAAGGGCCGGACGATGACCTACTATGGCCGCTGGACCTACAAGTTCGAGGAAGCGGCGCGCCGGGGCGCGGTCGCGGCGCTGATCGTCCACGATACAGAGGGCGTGGGTTACGGCTGGAACGTCGTCAACAGCCCCGGCGGCGAGAATTACGGCCTCGTCGTCCCGCCCGAAAAGATGACCAGCCTCGCGCTGCAGGGCTGGATTTCGGGAGACACCGCGACGAAGCTGTTCGCCGCCGCCGGTCAGGACCTCGCGAAGCTGCGCGTCGCCGCGCGCCGCGCCGATTTCCGCCCCGTCGACCTCGGCACGAATTTCGACGCCGCCATTCCCTCGGCGCACGAAGAGGTGCAGAGCCAGAACGTCCTCGCGAAGATCACCGGCACGCAGCGCCCCGACGAGGTGGTGATTATCGGCGCGCACTGGGATGCCTATGGCGAGGGTGAACCCGATGCGCAGGGCCGCATCTATCGCGCCGGCGCCAACGACGACGCGCTCGGCGTCGCCGGCATGTTCGAGATGGCGCGCCTGTTCAAGGCCGCGCCGCCGCCCGAGCGCAGCATCGTCTTCGCCTTCTGGACCGCGGAGGAACGCGGTCTGCTCGGCTCCGAACATTATGCCGCCAATCCGCTCTTCCCGGTCGAGAAGACCGTCGCCAACCTCGGCCTCGACATCCTCCAGACCGCGGGCCGCGCGAAGGACGTGATCCTCGTCGGCAAGGGCCAGAGCACGCTGGAAGACGACCTTGCCCGCTTCGCGGCGGCGCAGGGGCGCAGCGTCAGCGAGGAAAGCCTGCCAGAGCGCGGACTCTTCTTCCGCGCCGACCATTTCAGCCTCGCCAAGCGCGGCGTTCCCGTTCTGCTGATGATGGGCATCGCGGGCGCCTCCGACCTCATCGAAGGCGGCAAGGCCGCCGGACAGGCATGGGTCGATGCCTATACCGGCCAATGCTATCATCAGGCGTGCGACGCCTGGGACCCCAGCTGGAACCTCGACGGCGCGGTTCAGGATATTCAGATTTTTTACCAGATCGGTGATGAACTCGCTCGCTCGACCCGCTGGCCCGGCTGGCAGCCGACGAGCGAGTTCGGCGCCATCCGCGCCGAAAGCTCGGCTGCGCGGCAATAGCGCGAAGGGGAAGGCGCGGCCAAGCCACCGCCAAAGGCATGGGTCCCTCCCCGCCCGGGGGAAGGACTTGATGCATCTAGAACTTCCCGCGCACCGAAAAGGCGAAGACCGGTCCGATCAGCCGGTCGCGCTGCTCGACGAAGGCGATCGGGCTTTCGCCGCGCACGCCGGTGTAGACGGTCCGGTCGCGGCGCGAACGGGCGTTGAACATATTGGCGACCTGCGCCCGCACCGTCATCCCGAACACATCCTTGTTCTCGACGAAGAGGCTGGCGAACACCGGCCCCTCCCACGTCCGGTCGACCTGGTTGCGCCGATAGTTGGGCTGAATGTGGCTGTGGTTGGCGTTGAAGCCCCATGCCCAGTCGCTGCCGGGGATATCGTGCCGCAGGTCGATCTCGATCTGCCGGTCGGTGAAGCCGCTCCACTGGCGCGTCTCGCCGGTGAAGGGATCGCGGATTGACGAGGTCTGGAGCAGCAGGCGCGTGTCGACCTTGACGCCCTTCAGCCCCGCCGGGTCGAGGTTGATCGTCGTCGTCCAGTCGATCGCCGCGGCCCAGCTTCGGTCGATATTGCCGACCGCCTCGCCGCTCGCGCCGACCGGGATGACGTCGACGCGATCCTCGACATCGCGGTAGATGAGGTTCAGCTTCGTCGACCCCCAGACGCCGAGCGTCTTGTTCGCCTCGAACTCGAAACTCCAGTCCTGCTGCGGCCTCAGGTCGTTGTTGACCTCGTTCTGATTGTCGTCGTTCAGGAACGCCCGCGCGAGGAAGTCATAGAAGGACAGCTGCAGCACGCGCCGCCGGATCTTCAACGACATGTCGAGATCGGCCGACGGTGCCCAGGCGAGCGTCAGCGATCCCTTGGGACGAAAGAAGCTGCGCTCCTGTCCGCCGATGCCCGTCTGGGTGATCTTCGAATGCTCGGCACCCGCGACGAGCTGGAACGACAGCGTGTCCGTCAGCTTGCGTCCGAAGCTGAGCAGTCCTTCGTAACGATCCTCGCTGACGCCGCCGATCCCGCCCGGAAACGGCTGATCGACGAAGACGCCGGCGGCGGGGTCGAGCACCGCGATCGACGCGACATTGTCGAGCGTATTGAACGCCGCCTCGCCCGACAATTCCCAGTCGCCGCCCAGCATCTTCCACTGATATTCGCCGCGCGCGATCGTCTCGCCCAGATTGCCGCGCTGCGCGAACCGGTCGCCCTCGGGCGGCGTCGCGTCGGCGAAGCGGGTGACGATCTCCTGCGAATAGGGTTCGTGACTGAACCGCCGCAGGCCGATCAGCTTCAGCTTTCCGGGGCCGAGGCCGAACTGGTAATCGCCGCTCAGCTCGTAATTCCAGCTGTCGTTCTTCTCGCGCACGGTGCGGAAGCGGTCGGGGTCGCCGACGCTCGTCCGCAGCCCGTCCTCGACATAGCGGTCGTATTTGCGCTGATAATGGGCGCCGAGATGCGCGATCGGATCTCCGGGGCCGTCCCATGTCAGATGCCCCGACAGCTTGGGCGTGTCATAGGGACTGCGCCAGACGTCGTGCCGCTGCTCGACGATGCGCCCCGCGCCGTCGAGGATCAGCGTCGGGCCGCCGGCGGCACTGCGCGCGCCCTCGTTGTTGTAGAGGCCGAGTTCATATTCGATCGCGCCGGTCCGCCCGCGCACCGAGATATCGCCGCGGGTGTAGAGCGGATGCGCATAATGCGCGCGGAACTCGGGCTTCCAGGCGAACTGCCCCGAAAAATCGTCGGCGCGATAGACGATGTTCGCGACCTGCCCCGACAACCCCGGAATATCGAGCGAAGCGCCGTCGACGATCTCGATCCGCTCGACATTGCCCGCCGGGATACGCGACAGCAGCGTCGCCATGTCGTCGGACTTGGTCGACGGGCGCACGCCGTTGAACAGCACATTGCCCGTCGCCTGCCCCAGCCCGCGCCGCTCCTCATTGTCGCGGATCGAAAAGCCGGGGACCTGCGCCAGCATGTCATAGGCGTTCTTGGGCGCATAGCGCGCGAAGTCGGCAGGGGCATAGACCTGCCGCGCCGCGTCGGACGGCGCGGGAGCGGGAGCGATCGCCGGAACGGCAGGCGCCTCCTGTGCCTGCACCGCGCCCGCGCCCAGCGCCGCGGTCAGCGCGGCAATGCTCGTCCAGCGGCTCATTTCGCCGCCCTCGCGGCCGCATTCATCGACCGCGCATAGTCGGGCGTCACCCCCAGCGCTTTCAGGCTCACCACCTCGTCGGACGACAGCGAGGCATAGCCCGCCGCGGCGAGCCCGCGCACATAGGCGCCGTCGACCCCCAGTGCCTTGCACGCGATCGCGTCGTCGATCGCCGTCAGCCGCAGCGCGCCCGACTGGAGTTCGTGGACATAGGCGCCCGTGACCCCAAGCGCCGCGGCGGCGATCAGGTCGCTGCCGTCCTTCGGCCGCACGCCCTCTCCGATCAGCCCGTCGGCAAGGGCGGTGGTGGCATCGACCATCAGCATAGCGAGCTGCTGGTCGCGCGACGGCGTTCCGATTCCGCGATCGGACAGCGCCCGCGCAAATCCCGCATCGGGCTGGAACTGGCAATGGCCCGCGCCGTCGAACGCGGCATTCAGGCGGCCACTGCAATCGAGCCGCCCCGCCTCGTGCACGACGCTGAACGACACCGGCCCCGCCGCACCGCCCAGCGCAGACCGCGCCGCGCCGAACTCGGCGCGGCGCCCATCGAGTTGCAGGTCGCTGGTCGACTTGCGCTGGCTGAGCCGCAGGCGCGGCGCGTGGGCTCCGCTATCCTGCACCGACACCTCCCAGCGGATGGCGTCGCTCGCGGGCGCGGCGGCCTGGCTCTGCTGCGCCGGCGCCGTGCACGCGATGACCGGCAAGACCGCGGCGCCCGCGGCGACGAACAGGGCGTTGATTCTGGCTTTCATGGGGATACTCCTCCTCCCTGCGCCGGCCGAGCGTCTCCGCTCGCCGCCGCAACGGCGTTTCCAAACTTCGGTTCGATGATCGGCGGTGTCGCTTCGGCCAGTGGCCGGGCGTCAGTCCTTCGGTACTACGGGCGGCCTTGGCGGTCCCGGCGGGCTCGGCGCCGCGACCCGCACCACAGCTCCGTCGGCGCTGCGCACTTCGACGCTGCCGCTGGCTTCGGCCCGAACGGTCGCCCCCAACCGCGACCGGACGACGCTGTGCCGCCCGCTGTCCCAGCTTCCGACCGTCCGCGCCTCGATCGCATCGTCGGGATCGGACAGCGACTGGCCGGCGCGGCGCATCCGCGCGACGTAATCGGGCGTCACCCCCACCGCCCGCATCGCGGTCAGATCGTCGAGATCGACGTCGGGGAACTGCGCCTGCATCGCACGGGCGTAATCGGGCGAGACGCCCAATGCTCTGGCGCCGATCAGGTCGTCGAGCGCCGCGTGCGGAAACAGACGGCGCATCGCGGCGATATAGTCGGGATCGACCCCGCTCGCCTTCGCGGCGATGATGTCGTCCGAATCGACCGACCCATGACGGCGCATCGCGCGCACATCCTCGGGCGTCACCCCCACCGCGCGCATCCCCACCAGTTCGTCGACGGTCAATGGACCGGCCTGCGGCTTCGCGACCGGGGCGGCTGGCGTCGCGGCCTCCGGGGCGCCGCCCGCGACCGCGGCGGACTGCGGTGCCGCGGTCGGGGCGGGGGCGGCGACGGCGTGGACTGCCGCCGCCGCCCTTTGCCCGGTGGTGGCCGAAAAGGCGGCGAGCGGCGCGGTGATCCCGGCGAGCAGCACCAGGCTCATCAGCATCCAGCTCGCGCTCGCCGGACCGCGCTTCAGGCTCGCGTCGAGGACGCGCGTGATCCGGCGCTTGAGGCTGCCCTTGCCCGGCGCGACGCCGTGCGCGGCAAGCAGCGCGCCCTGATTGTCGTGCCGCGCCGCGCCTACGAGCAGCGTCGCATAATCGGGTCCGTCGATGTCGGCCATCAGCACGGCGTCGTCGGCAGCTTCCTCGCGCAGCTGGTGGCTTTCGCGCGCCAGCATCCAGACCAGCGGATTGAACCAGAAAAGCGCGCAGGCCAGCCGGGCGGCGAGCAGCTTCGCCCAGTCGAGCCGCGCGACATGCGCCAGTTCGTGCGCGATGATCGCCTCGGCCTCGCCGACCGCGCCGACCGCCTTGGGGCTGAGCACGATCGTCGGGCGCAGCACGCCCCAGCTGATCGGCGAGCGCAATTCCTCGCTCACCAGCAGCGCGGTGCCGTGCTTGAAGCCCATGCGCCGCTGCGCCTCGGCCAGGGCCGACAGCCACGACGCCTCGACCAGCACGTCGGCGCGCGCGCGCATCGCGAACAGCCGCACCACCGCCAGCGCCATCAGCGCGAACAGCAGCAGCAGCGGCAGCGCATAGACACCGAGCGCCATGTCGGAGAGCGACGGCCAGTTCCACGTCGCCGCCGCCACGGGCGCCGCATCGCGCAGCGCCTCCGCCGGCATCGCCGCGACTTCCGTCACTGGCAGCGCCGCCGCCTGCCGCACCGACCAGGCGGCCGGCAGCGGCGTCCATTGCGGCAGCAGCAATGCCGCGACCGGGAGCGCCAGCAGCGCAACCAGTCCGGCGTGCGCGACCAGCGACCGCTCGGCCGCCGAACGCGACCGCACGAGGCGCAGGATCGCCAGCGTCAGCCCGGCGATCAGCAGCGATTTCAGGCCGAGCTCCAGCAGGCTCGCGGCGGTGATCGTCATTTCGCCCTCCCTTCGCGCGCATCGGCGATCAGCTTTTGCAGTTCGTCGAGTTCGCTCGCGCTCATCTCATCCTGCATGCCGAGCAGCGCCGCGGCCGCGCTCGTCGCCGACCCGTTGAAGAAGACGCGCACGACCTGGCTCAGCGCCGACTTGCGCGCCGCCTTGTCCGACACGCGGGGCGCATAGAGGAAGCCGCGCTCCGACGCCGTGCGGTCGACGAAGCCCTTGGCCTCGAGCCGCTTGAGCATCGCGCGGATCGCCGACCCCGACAGTGCGTCGCTCAGCGCCTCGCCGATCTCGGCGACGGTCGAAGCGCCCCTTTCATAGAGGATATCGACGATTTCGCGTTCGCGGGGGGGCAAGCTGGACAGCATGGCGAATCACCTCATGCGCTACATTTGTAGCTTAGCTACATTTGTAGCGCCCTCATGGCAAGCGATTTATTCGCATAAGACACACCGCCGGTCCGGATCGCCACCCGATCGTGATTGCGAGGAGCGCGGGCGACGAAGCAATTTCCAGCCATCGGCCTTGCGCAAGGCCGATGGCCGAAGATTGCTTCCCCCGGCTTTCTCCGAGGTCAATGACGAACCGGGCGAGCGCCCTGCTCCCCACTCCCGCCGTCCGCCCTCGCCTCGCGCTTGTCGAACGGCGCCGCATCCGTCACAGACGATGGCGTATATGTCCTGCGAACACGCAGGGACTTGTCCCCCGGCGAAAGCCGGGGTCCATACGCGGCAGCGCAACGCCGTCCGGACCCCGGCTTTCGCCGGGGAATGATTACCCGTCGAAAGGGGATAATTGCCGATGCCGATCATGGCCGCCCGCCTCTATCACGACGGCAAGCTCGTCCGCGATCTCGGCCCCGACGAGACGATCCCCGACGAAAGCGACCCGGGCGATTTCTTCTGGCTCGGCCTCTACGAGCCCACGCCCGGCGAACTCGAAGGCATCGCGGCGCGCTTCGGCCTCCATCCGCTCGCGGTCGAGGACGCGCTCAAGGCGAACCAGCTTCCCAAGGTCGAGGTCTATGGCGACCAGCTGTTCGTCATCGCGCGCACCGCCAACCTCGACGGCGACGCGATCCAGCCGGGCGAGACCGCCTTCTTCGTCGACCGCCATTTCATCGTCAGCGTCCGCCACGGCTCGGCGCGCGGCCATGCCGAGGTGCGGGCGCAGCTCGAATCGAGCCCGGCGCTGCTCGGCCACGGCCCCGACTATGTGCTCCACGCGGTTCTGGATTTCATCGTCGACGGCTATTTTCCGGTCATCGACGCGATCGAGGACCGCCTGCTGCTGCTCGAGGACAGCGTGATGGACACGCCGCTCGACGCCGCCGAGATTCGCCACCTCTACGCGCAGCGGCACCATGTCATCCGGTTCCAGCGGCTCACCGGCCTGATGAAGGACGCCGCGCAAAAGCTCGCGACCGCGCCGCTGCCGTGTATCGACGATCCCGTGCGCCCCTTCTTCCGCGACGTGTGGGATCATGTCCAGCGCGCCGAATTTCGCCTGACCGGCCTGCGCGACGTCGCCGCCTCGGTCGTCGACACCAATTCGCTGCTCGAACAGCAGCGCCAAGGCGCGATCACCCGCCAGCTCGCCGCCTGGGCCGCGATCCTCGCGGTGCCGACCGCCATCGCGGGCATCTACGGCATGAATTTCGAGTATATGCCCGAACTCGACTGGACCTTCGGCTACCCTCTCGCGCTCGCGCTGATGGGCGGCATCTGCGGCCTCCTCTACTGGCGCTTCAAGCACATCGGCTGGCTGTGACCCTTGCCCGCCGGACGCCGCGACCCTAGATAGGGGCCTCACCCCCCAAACGGAGTCGATGGAATCATGGATCGCAACTGAACGCAGCGTCCCCCGCCTTGCCTTCAGGAAAGCCTTGTCCATGCCCGCCATCACCCTCGCCCATCTCGGCTGGTCCACGCCCGACGGCCGCGCCGTCCTTTCGGACCTCGACCTTCAATTCCATCCCGAACGCACCGGCATCGTCGGACGCAACGGTGTCGGCAAATCGACGCTGCTGCGACTGCTGACCGGCGAGATCGCGCCGACATCGGGCCGCATCGCCGTCGACGGCAGCCTCGCGATGCTGCGCCAGACGGTGCAGGTCGATCCCGACGCCCAGGTCGCCGACCTGTTCGGCGCGCGCGCCGCGGTCGCGCTGCTCCGCAAGGCCGAGGCGGGCCGCGCCACCGCCGACGAGCTTGCCGAGGCCGACTGGACGCTCGAAGCGCGGATCGACGAAAGCCTGGCGAGGCTCGGCCTGCCGGTGCCGCCCGACACCCTGCTCGCCCGGCTGTCGGGCGGCCAGCGCACACGCGCCGCGCTGGCGGGGGCGATCTTTGCCGAACCCGATTTCCTGCTGCTCGACGAACCGACCAACAATCTCGACCGCGAAGGGCGCGACGCGGTGCGCGACCTGCTGCGCGGCTGGCGCGGCGGCGCGATCGTCGTCAGCCATGACCGCGAACTGCTCGAAGAGATGGACGCGATCGTCGAGCTGACCGGGCTCGGCGCCGCACGCTACGGCGGCGGCTGGAGCGCCTATGCCGAGCGCAAGGCCATCGAACAGGCCGCCGCCGAAGCCGGGCTCGGGGTCGCCGAAAAGCGGCTCGACGCGGTCCGGCGGCAGGCACAGGTCACCGCCGAGCGCCAGGCGCGCCGCGATGCCGGGGGCCGGCGCAAGGCGGCGCGCGGCGACGAGCCCGCCATTCTGCTCGGCACGCTCAAGAGTCGCGCCGAGGCCAGCGGCGGCGCGAACCGGCGGCTGGCCGACCGCCAGCAGGCCGAGGCCGAACGCGCGCTGTCGGACGCGCGCGGCCGGATCGAGGTCGTCGACCCGCTCGCGGTGGCGCTGCCCGCAACCCGCCTGCCGGCCTCGCGCCGGGTGCTCGAACTCGATCATGTGTCGGCGGGCTATGGCGAGGATGCGCCTGTGATCCGCGACCTGTCGCTGACGATCACCGGCCCGGAACGCGTCGCGCTCGCCGGTCCCAACGGTTCGGGCAAGTCGACGCTGCTCGCGCTCGTCGCGGGAACGCTGACGCCGCAGCGGGGGCGGGTCCGCGTCGGCGTGCCCTTCGCCCTGTTCGACCAGCGTCTTTCGCTGCTCGATCCCACGCTGTCGATCGCCGACAATTTCGCCCGGCTCAACCGGGGGACGACGAACAACCAGTGCCGCGCCGCGCTCGCGCGCTTCCGCTTTCGCGCCGATGCCGCCGACCGTGTCGTCAGCACGCTCAGCGGCGGCCAGATGCTGCGCGCCGGCCTCGCCTGCACGCTCGGCGCGCCGACGCCGCCGCAGCTGCTGATCCTCGACGAGCCCACCAACCACCTCGACCTCGATTCGCTGACCGCGGTCGAGACCGGCCTTGCCGCCTATGACGGCGCGTTGCTCGTCGTCAGCCACGACCGCCCGTTCCTCGAGGCGATCGGCATCACGCGCACGGTGACGCTGGGCGAATGAGGGGGAAGCGCCCCCTCACCCCTTCTTCAGATGCCGCCGCCCGAGCAGTTCGGCGATCTGCACCGCGTTCAGCGCCGCGCCCTTGCGGAGGTTGTCGCTGACGCACCAGAAGGCAAGGCCGTTGTCGACCGTGCTGTCGTCGCGCACGCGGCTGACGAAGGTCGCATAGTCGCCGACGCATTCGACCGGGGTGACGTATCCGCCGTCCTCGCGCTTGTCGACGAGCATCACGCCGGGCGCCTCGCGCAGGATGTCCTGCGCCTGCTCGGCCGACAATTCCCGTTCCAGCTCGACATTCACCGATTCCGAATGGCCGACGAAGACCGGGACGCGCACGCAGGTCGCGACCACCTTCACCTTGGGGTCGAGGATTTTCTTGGTCTCGACCACCATCTTCCATTCCTCCTTGGTCGACCCGTCGTCGAGGAACTTGTCGATGTGCGGAATGACGTTGAAGGCGATCTGCTTGGTGAACTTCTGCACGTCCTTCTCGTCGCCGACGAAGATCTGGCGCGTCTGGTTCCACAGCTCGTCCATCCCCGCCTTGCCCGCGCCCGAGACCGACTGATAGGTCGATACGATCACGCGCTTGACGCCCGCGGCATCGTGCAGCGGCTTCAGCGCGACGACCATCTGCGCGGTCGAGCAGTTGGGGTTGGCGATGATGTTCTTCGCGGTATAGCCGTCGATCGCATCGGGGTTCACCTCCGGCACGATCAGCGGCACGTCGGGGTCCATGCGATAGAGCGAGCTGTTGTCGATCACGACGCAGCCCGCCGCCGCCGCCTTGGGCGCGTGGATCGCGGTCGCGTCGGACCCGATGGCAAAGATCGCCATGTCCCAGCCGGCCCAGTCGAAATTCTCGATATTCTGGCATTTGACGGTCTTGCCGGTATCGCCGATCTCGACCATCTCGCCCTGGCTGCGCGACGAGGCGACCGCGGCCAGTTCGGCGATCGGGAACTCGCGCTCGGCGAGGATGGCGAGGACTTCGCGGCCGACATTGCCCGTCGCGCCCGCGACGACGATCCGATAACCCATGAACTTGTCCTTTGATGCTGGTGCTTGAAACGAAAAACGACCGGTTTCGCGCTGGGGCGGAACCGGTCGTCTTGGAAAGCTGTTTCGGCTTTGTGGGGAGAAAGCTCTCCTTAGCCTTCGCCGGCTTCCGACCGGTATTCGCGGCGCTCCGCAATACGCGCCGATTTACCGGTGCGGCCCCGCAGATAGTAGAGCTTCGCACGACGGACGGCGCCCTTGCGGACGACGGTAATGCTGTCGATGTTGGGCGAATAGAGCGGGAAGACGCGCTCGACACCTTCGCCGAACGACATCTTGCGCACGGTGAAGTTGGAGCCCATGCCCTTGTTCGAGCGCGCGATGCACACGCCCTCGAAATTCTGGACGCGGGTGCGTTCGCCTTCGACCACCTTCACGCCGACGCGCAGCGTGTCGCCGGGGCGGAACGTCGGGATATCCTTGGCAGCCTTGGCGATTTCCTCGGCTTCGATCGTCTGGATGAGGTTCATGGCCTCTCGTCCTTCTCTTTTCGCCGCGCGCCAGAGGCAGGTCGGTCCCGAGCGTCGACATGACGCTCCCAAAGGTCCGGCCTGCGTAACCGTGTGTCCTCTTCCGCCCTTTGTTTCCGCCAGGCGGCGATCTTCGCATGATCCCCCGATCGCAGCACTTCGGGGATCGTGCGCCCTTCCCATGTGACAGGTCGGGTATAGTGCGGATATTCGATCAGACCGTTCTCGAACGATTCGTCGTCCCCGCTGGAAGCCGCGCCCATTACGCCGGGAAGCAGCCGAATGCAAGCGTCGAGAAGCAGCAGCGCCGCCATCTCGCCGCCCGACAGGACGATATCGGCCATCGACACCTCTTCGATCGCCCGCGCGTCGAAGATGCGCTCGTCGAACCCCTCGAAGCGGCCGCACAGGATGATCGCCCCCGGCCCCGCCGCCAAGTCGCGCACGCGGGCCTGCGTGATCGGCTTGCCGCGCGGGGTCATCGCCAGAATCGGCAAACCGGGATGCTCCGCCGCCGCATGATCGACCGCCGCCGCCAGCACGTCGGCCTTCAGCACCATCCCCGCCCCGCCGCCCGCCGGGGTGTCGTCGACGGTGCGATGCCTGTCCGCCGCGAAATCGCGGATCTGCACCGGCGCGCACGACCACAGGCCGCTCTCGAGCGCTCGCCCCGCCATGCTGTGCCCCAGCGGACCGGGGAACATGTCGGGATAAAGGGTCAGGGGAACGGCGGCGAAGCTCATGGCAGCGGCTCCCATAGCGCCTCGGGCAGCAGCGGACGATCCTTTTCCATCTCTTCGTGCAGCCATTCGCGGAAGCGTTCGATCTTGCGCACGCGGCTGCGGCCTTCGCGATAGACGAGCCAGTTGGCGCCGCCGGGCTGGTAGAGGGTGTCGAACGGCTGGACCATCCGCCCGCTGTCGAGTTCGGCGCGCCACAGCAGCGGCGTCATCAGCGCGACGCCATAGCCCCCCTGCACCGCGCTCGCCTCCTGAAGCTGGCTGTCGAGTTCGACCCCGCGGCGCGGCGGCGGCGCGACGTCGACTCCCGCTTCGGCGAGCCATCCCGCCCACCAGCCGTCGTTCGGCGCGAGCCGCTCGACGCGCAGCAGGTCGACCGGCGCCGCGATCCGGTTCGCGTCGCGAAAGGCCGGCGAGCAAATCGGCGTCACATGGCTGCGGAACAGGAAATCGGCGCGCAGCCCCGGCCAGCCCCCCGGACCGATGCGGATCGCGACGTCGACGTTCGACGCGTCGAAATCGACATAGTCGTTCGACATCGACAGCCGCACCGCCAGATCGGGATAGCGCAGCTGAAAGCGCCCGATGCGCGCGCTGAGCCAGGTGCCGCCAAAGGTGACCGCGGCGCTGATCGTCAATATGTCCGCCTCGTCATCGCCGATCGCGGCGAAGGCGTCGCCCATCGACGCGAAGGCGGCACGGACCGCCGGAAGCAGCCGCTGCCCCGTCTCGGACAGGCGCACCCGCCCTTTCTCGCGGACGAACAGCGCCCGGCCGAGGCGATCCTCCAATTGACGTATCTGATAGCTGACCGCCGCCTGCGTCATCCCGAGCTCTTCGGCGGCGCGCGAGAAATTCTCCCGCCTGCCGGCGGCTTCGAAGGCGCGAATCGCGGCGAGAGGGGGCAGGTTGGGCATCGCCGATCTATAAGTCATCCTTATATCATGCCGCAAAGCTTTTGTTGGCGATATGCGGACGCAAGGCGCATCTGGCTCGCATCCATCCCGCAGGAGAAGAATGATGATCGACGAAATGTGGATGCGCGGCTGGGCCGAGAATCACGGCCGTTTCAGCGCCGACCTCGACCGCGGCTTCGCGTCGCTGGCCACCGCCATCGCCCGGCTACGCCGCCCGCGAGACGCACGCAGCCCCGACCCCCGCCGCCGCAGCGGCATAAGCGGCATTTGCTGAGCAGGCCGGGCGCTACCGCGTCCAGTTCTCGACGCGGAGCCCCGGAACATCGGCAAAATCATCTTCATTGTTGGGGATGATGATCGCTCCGATGCTGAGGGCATGCGCCGCAAGCAGGCGGTCGAAGCGGGCGCGCTTGAACGGCAGCTTCGTATAGGCCCGCGCCGCCGCCTCGTCGAACGGGACAAGCGGTATGGCTTCGATGAACGCTTCGAGGATTTCGGGCGGCGGCGGCTTACCGACGTAAGTGCCATAGGCGACTTCGGCATAGCTGATGACAGACATCGCGATTTCGCCCGGTGCATGGTCGGCGACGCGCGCGGTCAGCAATTCATGTCCGTCGTCCATCGCATAGACAGCGGCGTCGGCGTCTATCAGGTAGCGGATCACGCTTTCTTTGCCGCTTCCTCGGCTGCCTTGCGCGCTGCAATCGCGCTCGGGCGTTCATCGAAGTCCTCGCGCGGCGCCAGCTTGATGCCCGGCGCCTTGCCCGCGAAGCCGCTGACGTCGATCTTCGCCTTGGGCTTGTCGGCCGGTTCGAAACGGAACTGGCCATGCTCTTCGCGCAAGATCATCTCGGTGCCTGCTTCCAGCCCGAGCGCCTTCGGCAACCGCAACGCGACCGAATTGCCCGACTTGAAAACCTTGGCCCGATATTCCTTCGTCATTGCCGTCTCCGTATATACATTATGTATATACTATTCGACGAAAGCGGCGTCAACGACGATGCCGTCGTCGCTCCACTCCGGCACCGCCTGCGCATTCATCGGGACCATGAAGCGCTTGCCGTTCGGTTTTTCGATTTCGATTATGTCGCCCGCGCCGAAATTCTCGATGCCGGCGACATAGCCCAGCGCGGTTCCATCTGTGGACACGCACGGCAGGCCGATCAGGTCGTGGTGATAATATTCGCCCTCACCCAGCGGCGGCAGCGCCGAGCGGGGAACGGTCAGCAATGTGCCGCGTAAGGCCTCCGCCGCGCCGCGGTCGGTGATTTCGGTGAAGCTGGCGACGGCGCCCTGATTGGCGGTGCGCACCGATTTCAGCGTCAGCTTGCGCCCGCCCGCTTCGAAAACGGAAAAGGCGCGGAGAGCATCCGCGCCTTCGCCGAACAGCTTCAGCCGCACCTCGCCCCGCACCCCGTGCGCGCCGGCGATGGCGGCGAGGGTGACGGGACGGTCCATATCGTTCCCCTCCCGCTTGCGGGAGGGGTTAGGGGTGGGGCGAGCCGAAGGCGAGCGCTCTGACTTGGCGGTCACAGGCCCACCCCCGACCCCTCCCGCAAGCGGGAGGGGAGAAGAATCAACCTTCGGTCTTTTCTTCGGCTTCCGGGACCGGGCCGCCTTCGGCGACTTCCTCGGCGATCGCGGCCGCATCTTCGGCGGTCGCTTCGGCCGGAACCTCGTCGGCCACCGCATCGGCAACGGCTTCGGCCGTCGCTTCGCTCTTCACCGATCCGGTCGCATCCGATTCGGCGGCTTCCGGAGCCGCGGGCGATTCGACGGCTTCGGGAGCCGCAGGTGCTTCGGCGGCCTCGGGCGCAGCCGCTTCCTCGGCGGGCGCCTCGGGAGCCGGAGCCGCGGCGGCTTCCTTCGCGGCTTCCTCGGCCTCGGCCAGCTTCGCGGCCTTCTCCTCGGCGCGCTCCTTGGCCTTCTCGCCCGGCTCGCCCTTCTGCGGGTTGCTGCGCGCGGCGCGTTCCTTGACGCCCAGGACGTCGAGGAAGCGGGCGACGCGGTCGGTCGGCTGCGCGCCGACCGAGACCCAATGCTTCGCACGCTCGACGTCGAGCTTCACGCGATCGGGATTATCCTTGCCGAGCAGCGGGTTGTAGCTGCCGATGCGCTCGATGAAGCGGCCGTCGCGAGGGGACCGCGAATCGGCGACGACGATCTTGTAATAGGGGCGCTTTTTCGAACCGCCGCGCGACAGGCGAATGGAGGTAGCCATGATATTGTCCTTCTTTGTCTGAAAATCGGGAATATTCGGATTATTTCTTCTTGTTGATCAGATTGGCGAGGTCGGGCGGCAGGCCGCCGCTGCCCAGCCCGGGCAGACCGCCGCCCATTCCGCCGCCGCCAAGGCCGGGCATGCCGCCGCCGCGCCCGAACAGCGCACCGAGGCCCTTCAGCCCGCCCATCTTGCGGATCTTCTTCATCGCAGTGGACATTTCCTGGTGCATCTTGAGCACCTTGTTCACCTGCTGCACCGTCGTGCCCGATCCGTTGGCGATGCGGATCTTGCGCTTGGCGTTGATGATCTCCGGCTTCGCGCGCTCCCTGGGGGTCATCGATCCCATGATCGCGTCGAAATGCACGAGCATCTTGTCGTCGGTGCCGCTCTGCGCCATCGCCGCCTGCGCCTTCTTGAGGCCGGGGATCATGCCGGCGAGCGCGCCGAGCCCGCCCATGCGGCGCATCTGGTTGAGCTGCGTGCGAAGGTCGTTCAGGTCGAACTGCCCCTTCGCCATCTTCTTCGCCATCGCCTCGGCCTCGTCGGCCTGGATGGTCTCGGCGGCACGCTCGACAAGGCTGACGACGTCGCCCATGCCGAGGATGCGGTTGGCGATGCGCGCGGGGTGAAAGGTCTCCAGCCCGTCGAGCTTCTCGCCCGTGCCCGCGAACTTGATCGGCTTGCCGGTGACGGCGCGCATCGACAGCGCGGCGCCGCCGCGCGCGTCGCCGTCCATGCGGGTCAGCACGACGCCGGTCAGCGGCACCTGTTCGGTGAAGCGCTGCGCGACCTGCACCGCATCCTGGCCGGTCAGGCTGTCGACGACCAGCAGGGTCTCGGCCGGCTCGGCGGTGCGCGCCACCGCCTGCATCTCGTCCATCAGCTGCTGGTCGACGTGAAGGCGGCCCGCGGTGTCGAGCAGCAGCACGTCGAAGCCTTGCAGCTTCGCCGCCTGCAGGGCGCGCTGCGCGATCTGGGTCGGCTGCTGGCCCGCGACGATCGGCAGCGTCGCGACGTCGATCTGCTCGCCGAGCACGGCCAGCTGTTCCTGCGCGGCGGGGCGATTGACGTCGAGCGACGCCATCAGCACCTTCTTGCGCTCCTTTTCCTTCAGCCGCTTCGCGATCTTCGCGGTCGTCGTGGTCTTGCCGGAGCCTTGCAGGCCGACCATCATGATGACGGCCGGCGGGGTGACGGCGAGGTCGAGCTCGGCCGCCTCGGCGCCGAGCATCTCGGTCAGCGCGTCGCTGACGATCTTGACCACCTGCTGGCCCGGGGTGACCGAGCGCAGGACATTCTGGCCGATCGCCAGTTCGGTGACCTGGTCGACGAAGCTGCGCACGACGGGCAGCGCGACATCGGCCTCGAGCAGCGCGATTCGCACCTCTCGCATCGCGGCGCGCACGTCGGCCTCGGTCAGCGCGCCGCGGCCGCGCAGCTTTCCGAAAACGTCGCCAAGCCGATTGCTCAGACTGTCGAACATGCGCCTTTACAATCCCTTACCTACACCGCAACGCAAAAGACGCCGGTGAGCGAAACCTCGCCAACCAGCGGCTATCCGTGGACAGAATTTCCGTCGCGGATGTCGATCCGTCCATCCGCATCATGCGGACGCACGCCGCGCCTTTAGGCAAAAGGGCGGCAAAAGGCAAGTCGCGGCAGCGCAGAAGATCGAAGCGACCGCGCCGTTCCGCCGCCCCCGGATCACTTAACGCAAATTTCACCGCTTCGCGGGCAGTATCGCGTCGATGGTGGGGACTATTCAGACAATGGCGGCGCCCAGGCGGCGCGATCGCAGCGAGGATGCGCGGCGCGATATCGTTGCCGGCGGCATCGTCGTTGCGGCGATCCTGCTTTTCGTGGGCACCGGCAGCAACGTGATGCAGGCGGTGGTCCAGACGCTGATCGGCCTGGGCGGCGGTCCCGACAAGGTGCTGTCGGTCGCGCTGGTCCTCAACATCGCGCTGATCCTGTTCGGCTGGCGCCGCTACGAGGATCTCAACCGCGAGATCCGCGAGCGGACCGAGGCCGAGCAGCGCGCGCGCTACCTCGCCGACACCGACCCGCTGACCGGTTTCCTCAACCGCCGCGCGCTGCTGGCGCGGGGACAGGAGCTGATCGCGCGCGCCGCGGCGCAGCAGCGGCAGGTCGCGCTCTTCCTGCTCGACCTCGATCATTTCAAGACCGTCAACGACATCCACGGCCACGCCGCGGGCGACCGCGTGCTGAAGGTCGCGGCCGACCGGATCAGCACAGTCCTGCCGCCGAACGCGGCCAAGGCGCGACTCGGCGGCGACGAATTCGTCGCGATGCTGGTCTTCGAGCCCGCCGCGCGGTCCCAGATCGACGCGCTCGCGGCGCAGCTCGTCGCCGCGCTCGAGGATTCGGTCGCGCACGACGCGCAGCATATCCGCATCGGCGCCTCGCTGGGGATCGCGCTCGCCGACGACGCGAGCACGACGATGGAAACGATGGTCCGCCAGGCCGACATCGCCATGTACCACGGCAAGGACAAGGGCCGGAACCGCCACATCTGGTTCGAACCGGGGATGGAGATGGCGGTCCAGGTCCGCAACCAGATCGAGACCGGAATCCGCGGCGGCATGCCGCGCGGCGAGTTCGTTCCCCATTTCGAGCCGCAGGTCGACATCGCGAGCGGCCGCCTCGTCGGTTTCGAGATGCTGATGCGCTGGGATTCGCCCGAATATGGGATGATCCCGCCCGAACGCTTCATCCCGATCGCGGAGGAAAGCGGGCTGATCGGCGAACTGTCGCTGCAGGTCATCCGCCAGGCGATGGAGGCGGCCAAGGCCTGGGACCCCTCGATCATGCTCGCGGTCAACATCTCGCCGCAGCAGCTGAAGGACCCCTGGTTCAGCCAGAAGCTGACCAAGCTGCTCGTCGAAACGGGCTTTCCGGCAAGCCAGCTCGAGGTCGAGATCACCGAAAGCTCGCTGTTCGAGAATCTGCCCCTCGTCCGCTCGATCGTCACCAGCCTCAAGAATCAAGGCGTGTCGCTTTCGCTCGACGATTTCGGCACCGGCTATTCGTCGCTGTCGCACCTGCGCGCGCTGCCGTTCGACCGGATCAAGATCGACAAGAGCTTCATCGCGGCGATGCGCGGCAGTTCCGATGCGCGGGCGATCGTCGTCGCGATCATCCGGCTCGGCGAAAGCCTCGCCATGCCGATCACCGCCGAGGGGGTCGAGGACGAAGCGAGCGCGATCGAACTGATGCGGCTCGGCTGCCTCAAGGGGCAGGGCTGGCATTATGGGCGCGCGATGTCCGCCGACGACACGGCGCGGATGCTCGCCGACCGCGGCCTGCTGCGGATGCCGGCGTTGCCCGACGCACCGGCGGGCGAGGAAGACGAATTGCGCAAGCAGGCGTGAAACGCCCTCTCCGCAAGGAAAGCGAGAGTCGGGCGGACTCGGACGCCTCGCTAGACTTCCCCGCCCCGCATCCCTAAATGCGCCCGCTATGGCGGATCGTTTCACCAAGATGCACGGCCTCGGCAACGACTTCGTCGTCATCGACGCGCGCGAGCATGCGGTCGCGATGACGCCGGCGCGCGCGCATGCGATCGCCGACCGCCGCCACGGCATCGGGTGCGACCAGCTCATCCTGCTCGAACCGTCCGACAAGGCCGATGTCCGGATGCGCATCTTCAACGCCGACGGCGGCGAGGTCGAGGCGTGCGGCAATGCGACGCGCTGCGTCGCGACGCTGCTCGGCAAGCCCGCGGTGATCGAGACGCTGGGCGGGATGCTGCGCGTCACGCCGGCCGACGGCGGCGCCGAAGTGACGCTCGGCGAGCCGGCGTTCGACTGGGAGCGGATTCCGCTCGCGATGCCGATGGACACGCGCGACATGCCCGTCGCCTGGGACGAGCTCGAACATGGCGCGGCGGTCAATGTCGGCAACCCGCATATCATCTTCTTCGTCCCCGAGGCCGACGCCGTGCCGCTCGCCGATCTGGGGCCGCGGATCGAGAGCGATCCGCTGTTTCCCGAGCGCGTCAACGTCAACGTCGCCAGCCTCGACGGCGAGGACCAGCTTCAGCTGCGCGTCTGGGAACGCGGCGTCGGGCTGACGCACGCGTGCGGCACCGGCGCCTGCGCGACCGCGGTCGCCGCGATCCGCGCCGGGCTGGTTCGCTCGCCCGTCACCGTGTCGCTGCCCGGCGGCGACCTCGTCATCCGCTGGGCCGAGGGCGAGCCGATCGTGATGAGCGGCGCCGCGACGCGCGTGTTCGAAGGCGAGACCGACTGGGCCCGCTTCGGATGAGCGCCGGCCCCCGCGTCGAGGTCGTCAATTTCGGCTGCCGGCTCAACCTCGCCGAGGGCGAAGCGGTCCGCACGGCGGCGCTGCGCGCGGGCGCGACCGACACGATCGTGTTCAACAGCTGCGCCGTGACCGACGAGGCGGTGCGGCAGGCGCGGCAGGCAGTGCGACGCGCGCTGCGCGAACGGCCGGGCGCCAATGTCGTGGTGACCGGATGCGCGGCGGAACTGGAAGCGCAGCGCTTCGCGGACATGGGCGCGCGGGTGGTAGCCAACGATGCCAAGGGGCTCGCCGAAAGCTACCGCCAAAATCCCGGCGCGAAACCGCGCCGGCAATATGCTCCGTCCTACCCCCCCGCCCTCTCCGGCGCCGACCACGCCCGCGCCTTCCTGGGCGTCCAGACTGGCTGCTCGCACGATTGCACCTTCTGCGCCACGGTGCTTGCGCGCGGGACGGCACGGTCGGCGAGCATCGAATCCGTCATCGCCGCCGCACGCACCGCGCTCGACCGCGGCCAGCGCGAGATCGTGCTCACCGGCGTCGACCTCGCCAGCTATGGCGACGACAGCGGCACCAGCCTCGCTGCGCTGGCCGAGGCGTTGCTCGCCCTCCCCGGCCTCGACCGCCTCCGCCTCTCGTCGCTCGACCCCGACCGCATCGACGACGCGCTGTTCGCGCTGCTGACGCAGGAGGCGCGCGTGATGCCGCATGTCCACCTGTCGCTCCAGGCGGGCGACGACATGGTGCTGCGGCGGATGAAGCGGCGCCACCGCCGCGCCGACGCGGTGCGGCTCGTCGAACGGCTCAAGGCCGCGCGCCCCGGCATCGCGATCGGCGCCGACCTGATCGCCGGCTTTCCGACCGAGGATGCCGGCATGTTCGCGAACACGCTGGCGCTGGTCGACGATTGCGACATCGTCTTCGGCCATATCTTCCCCTACAGCCCGCGCGCCGGCACCCCGGCGGCGCGCATGCCGCAGGTCGGCCGCGCCGTCGCCCGCGAGCGCGCGGCACGCCTGCGCGAGGCCAATGCGCGCCGCCGCCACACCTGGATGGACGCGCGGCGCGGACGCATCGCCGCGATGCTCGTCGAGCGCGACGGCGTGAGCGGCCATGGCGAGGATTTCACCGCCCTGACGCTCGCGGCGCCTGCGGCGCCCGGCAGCATCGTGCCGGTGCGCATCGGCGCGCGCGACGGCGAGCGGATGGCGGCAACCCGCATCGACAAGGATGGAACGGCATGAGCACGAGTTGGAGCGAACGGCTGTTCGGCGGCCTGCGCCGCACGTCGGAACGGCTGGGCGAGAATCTGTCGGGGCTGACCGGCAAGGGGCGGCTCGACGACGACGACCTCGACCGGATCGAGGAGGCGCTGATCACCGCCGACCTCGGCCCCGCGATGGCGGCGCGCATCCGCGAGCGGCTCGCGGCGCGGCGCGACGCGGTCGCGGCCGGCACCGAGGAACTGCGCAAGGTCGTGGCCGAAGAGATCGCGGCGGTGCTGCGCCCGGTCGCCGAACCGCTCGAGATCGACGCCTTCCCGCGCCCGCAGGTGATCCTGGTGATCGGTGTCAACGGGTCGGGCAAGACGACCACCATCGCCAAGCTCGCGCACCTGTTCCAGGAACAGGATTATGGCGTGATGCTCGTCGCCGGCGACACCTTCCGCGCCGCCGCGATCGGACAGCTCAAGGTCTGGGCCGAGCGGCTCGGTGTGCCAATCATGGCGGGGCCGGAGGGCGGCGACGCCGCGGGCATCGTGTTCGACGCGGTCAAGCAGGCGACCGCGACCGGCATCGACGTGCTGATCGTCGACACCGCGGGCCGCCTGCAGAACAAGCGCGAGCTGATGGACGAACTCGCCAAGATCAAGCGCGTGCTCGGCCGCCTGAACCCCGCCGCGCCGCACGACGTCGTGCTGGTGCTCGACGCGACGACGGGGCAGAATGCGCTGTCGCAGATCGACGTGTTCCGCGAGGTCGCGGGCGTCACCGGCCTCGTCATGACCAAGCTCGACGGCACCGCGCGCGGCGGCGTCCTCGTCGCCGCGGCCGAGCGCCACGGGCTTCCCATTCACGCGATCGGCATCGGCGAGACGATCGACGATCTCCGCCCCTTCGACGCCGACGAGATCGCGGGCATCATTGCAGGAAATATCCGATGAGCGACCAGCTTCCCGGCGGCCCCGAGCCGATCCCCGCGCCGCCGCCCGCGAAACATGGCTGGCTGAACTTCGCGATCGATTTCGGGCCGCTGCTCGTCTTCTTCCTCGTCTACAAGTTCAGCTCGGGCGGCAGCGGCGCCTTTGCGGCGACCGCCGGGGCGATCAAGGGCACGCTCGCCTTCATGGCCGCGATCGTCGTCGCGATGGCGGTGTCGAAATGGAAGCTCGGCAGGATTTCGCCGATGCTGTGGATGTCGGGCGTCCTCGTCATCGGCTTCGGCGCGCTGACCGTCTGGTTCCACGACGAACGCTTCATCGTGATGAAGCCGACGATCATCTACGCGGCCTTCGCCATCCTGCTGCTCGGCGGCTGGGCGCTGGGCAAGCCGATGCTCAAATATCTGCTGCAGTCGGCGCTCGAAGGCATGACCGAGCGCGGCTGGCTGCTGCTCTCGCGCAACTGGGGCCTGTTCTTCGCCGTCCTCGGCATCGCCAACCATGTCATGTACGAGCTGATCGAGGCGCAGCGGATGAGCTTCGACCTGTGGCTGACGATCAAGGTGTGGGGCGTGACCGCGCTCTCCTTCCTCTTCACGCTGACGCAGGTGCCGGTGATGCTGAAGAACGGTCTGGCAGTGCCGGAGGAAGCCGAAGGCTGAGGGCCGACATCGCCAAATCCCCCATCGTCATTGCGACCCCGGATCGGGTCCGGGGGAAGCAATCTCCAGCCATCGGCCCGAATGAACGCACGCTTGGAGATCGCTCGCAATGGCTATCCTGTGCAGCTCGATAGCCGCGTGCCATAAACCTGCACCGCCTCTTATCCGTTCGTGTCGAGCGAAGTCGAGACACCCATCAGCCTGGCGCAAGGCCGATGAGTGTCTCGACTTCGCTCGACACGAACGGGACGATGGGTCAGATTAAGGCTCGATGCTCTATAGCAGCGTGCACGAAATCGGCATCACTCCGATTCCAGCGGGGCGGATTCAACGCACGATACTTTGGAACGGGACGACATCGAATGGAATCGTCATTGCGAGCGGCGAAGCCGCGCGGCAATCCAGAGTGTGCGGTAACCGCTCTGGATAGCTTCCCCCGGATCAGGTCCGGGGTCGCAATGACGAAGTAGGTCAATCCAAAGTCATCAGAGTCTAAGTCCCCTCCACCGCCGCCTTGTGCATGCGGCCGTTGAGCACATAATGGGCGACGCCTGCCTGCATCCCGGCCGCCTGCGCGTCGTCGATGTCGCGCACGCGCCGCGCCGGCGCGCCGGCCCACAGCTCGCGCGGCGGAATCTCCTTGTGCTCGGTCAGCAGCGCCCCCGCCGCCAGCATCGCGTCGCTGCCGATGCGGCAGCCGTTCATGACCGTCGCCTTCAGCCCGACGAACGCCCGGTCGGCGAGCGTGCAGCCGTGCACCATCGCCAGATGGCCGATCAGCACGTCTTCGCCGATGATCGTCGGATAGCCGTCGGGACGGAGCGGGGTCGGACCGTCGCAATGGATCACGCTGCCGTCCTGGACGTTCGACCGCGCGCCGATGCGGATATGGCTGACGTCGGCGCGCAGCACGCAATTGTACCAGATGCTGACATCGGGCCCGATCTCGACGTCGCCGATGATCCGGCACCCCGGCGCGATGAAGGCGCTGGGGTCGATGCGCGGCGTCTTGCCGTTCACGCTGATGATGCTGATATCGCTGTGGGTCATTCGCTGCGTCCGAAGAAGATGTGGTTCCAATAGAGGATCGGCAGGGTCGACGCATAATCGTCGGTCCAGCGATCGAAATGCGGGCGGCCGGCAAGCGCGATCCACGCGCCGTCCTCATGCGCCTTGTCGGCGGACTTGAGGGGTCCCGTCAACTGCGCGAGCCGCTGCGGCGTCGCGGCGAGCGCGACCCAGCTCGACCGCGTCAGCATGTCGGGATCGTCGCCGCGGCCCGCCGGGTCGTTGCGGATCGCCGCGGCCCAGCCGCGCGCCTTCGCCTCAGCATCGAGCACGGGTTCGAGGTTGAAGAAGCGGTTCGAGATGTGGATGAGCAGCAGCCCGTCGGGCTTGAGCGCGCGCGCATAGATGCCGATCGCCTCGCGCGTCAGCAGGTGCAGCGGGATCGCATCCGACGAAAAGGCGTCGATGACGAGGATGTCGAAGCGCCCCGCGGGCTGGCCCGCGATCTGCAGCCGCGCGTCGCCGATCACCACCGGCGCATGTGGCGCGCAGCGCGACAGGAAGGTGAATTTCGTCGGGTCGCGCGCGATGTCGACCATCACCGGGTCGATCTCGAAGATCGTCCAGTGCTGGCCCGGCCGGCGATAGCAGCTGAGCGTCCCGGCGCCGAGCCCGACGATTCCGACCGAAGCCCCCGGCCCGGCGAGCGCCTCGATCCGGTCGAGCGCGAGACCGACCCCCGATTGCGGGCCATAATAGGTCGTGGGGTCGAGCTCATGCCCCGCGTCGGTGCGCTGCAGGCCGTGCAGCGTCGTTCCGTGCGCGAGCCGGCGCTGGTGGCGCCAGGGATCGTCGGTGACGGTATAGACGCCGAAATAGCTGCGCACGCGCATGTCCGAGAGGCTGTCGTGCAGCGTGCTCCAGCCGCCGAGCCCGACCATCAGCAGCGCCAGCACCGTCGCATAGGCCCAGCGCCAGCGCGTCACCAGCAGCCCGATCGCGAAGATGAAGCCGCCCCACAGCAGCGCCGGCCCCGCGAATTCGCCGGTCCATGTCCGGACGAGATGAAAGCTGGCGAACAGCGCGATCAGGACGAACAGCGCCACCATGATGCGCGTCGCGCCGGCCGACAGATGCGTCCATTTCTCCCACGCCAGCAGCGGCGGCAGCGGCAGCAGCAGCGCCGCGGCGAGGACGAGCAGCGGATGCTCGTAGACCCAGTCGAACAGCAGCGGCGCGGCCAGCGCGGCGAACAGGCCGCCGAGCACCCCGCCCGCCGACATGACGAGATAGAAAAGCGTCAGATAGCGCGGCGCGGGGCGCAGGTCGTAGAGATGCGCATGGAGCGCCGTCGCGACGACGAACAGCATCCCCAGGCTGGCGATCGCGATCAGCATCGCGGCGCCCCCCGTGCTGAGCAGCGCGAGCCCGCCGACCCCCAGCAGCACCGCCGGCGCGATGACGATGGCGATGCGCGCCGGCGCGCGCGCGGCCGCGAAGGCGATGACGAAGCTCAGCAGATAGAGGCCCAGCGGCAGCACCCACAGCAGCGGCATCGCGACGATATCGGTGGTCAGGTGCGTCGTCGTCGATAGCATCAGCCCCGACGGCACCGCGGCGATCAGCAGCCAGCGAAGCTGGTGGCGCACGGTCGGCCGCGCTTCGGCGCCGCCGCCGTCCCCGGCCATGTCCGCCCCGCCGCGCCACCGCGCCGCGGCGCTCGCCGCGACGAGCAGCACCAGCAGCGCATAGCCCGCGCTCCACCCCCAGCTCTGCACGGCGAGCGGCAGCGCCGGCTCGACGAGCGCGGGATAGCTGATCAGCCCGGCGAAGCTGCCCAGGTTCGATGCCGCATAGAGCATGTAGGGATCGCCCGCCCGCGGATCGGCGGCGAACCAGCGCTGCATCAGCGGCGCCTGCGCGGCGACCGCGAAGAAGACCGGGCCGATCGACGCCGCGAGCAGCAGCGGCACCCACAGCGCCTCCTGACCCGGCGCGGGCGGCGGAAGCTGCGCGATGCCGATCGGCAGCCACAGCGCGGCCGCGAGCAGCAGCGCGATGTGGATGGCCGCCTGCCGCCGCACCGCGAAGCGGCCGAGCCAGTGCGCATAGGCATAGCCGCCGAGCAGCAGCGCCTGATAGACGAGCATCGCGCTGTTCCACACTGCGGGCGCCCCGCCGAGCCGCGGCAGCACCATCCGCGCGACCATCGGCTGGACGAGGAAGAGCAGGAAACTGCCGACGAGGATCGTCAGCACGAACAGCCAGCGGCGCGGCGAGGCGACCGCGGTCATGCGCGGCACCGTATCAGGCGCCCAGCAGCCGCGCCGCGTGGAGCGCGTGATAGGTGAGCACGCCCGACGCGCCGGCGCGGCGGAAAGCGAGCAGCGTTTCGAGGACCAGCGCATCGCGCTCGCCCGCCCCGGCCGCCGCCGCGGCCTCGATCATCGCATATTCGCCCGACACCTGATAGGCGTAGACGGGCACGGCGAAGGCATCCTTCACCGCGCGCACCACGTCGAGATAGGGCAGGCCCGGCTTGACCATCACGCTGTCGGCGCCTTCGGCCAGATCCTGCTCCACCTCGCGCAGCGCCTCTTCGACATTGGCGGGGTCCATCTGATAGGTCTTCTTGTCGCCCTTCAGCAGCCCGCGCGATCCGACCGCGTCGCGGAACGGGCCATAGAAGGCCGACGCATATTTGGCCGAATAGGCCATGATCTGGACATGGCCGAACCCTTCGATCTCCAGCGCCTCGCGGATCGCGCCGACGCGGCCGTCCATCATGTCGCTGGGCGCGATGATGTCGGCGCCGGCGCGCGCCTGACACAGCGCCTGCCCGACCAGCACTTCGACCGTCTCGTCGTTGAGGACATAGCCCGCCTCGTCGATCAGCCCGTCCTGCCCGTGGCTGGTATAGGGATCGAGCGCGACGTCGGTGAGCACGCCGATGGCGTCGCCGAGCGCATCCTTGACCGCCGCGGTCGCGCGGCACATCAGATTGTCGGGGTTGAGCGCCTCGGCGCCGTCCCCGCTGCGCCGCTCGGGCTGGGTGTAGGGAAAGAGCGCGAGGCAGGGGATGCCGGCGGCGACCGCATCCTTCGCACGGTCGACGAGCCGGTCGACCGACCAGCGCGACACGCCCGGCAGGCTCGCGATCGGTTCCTCGGTCCCCTCGCCTTGGCAGACGAACAGCGGCCAGATCAGGTTCGACGGGGTCAGGCGATGCTCGCGCACCATCGCGCGGCTCCAGGCGGTGCGGCGGGTGCGGCGGAGGCGCAGGTCGGGAAAGGCAGCGTGAGTCATGCGGGCGTCCATAGCGGCGCTTGGCCGCGCCGCAAAGCGCCGGATGACCCGTGCGGCCGGGAGGAAGAGGATTTTCCGCGGCGCACGGTTCAGGCGGCGACGACGATCTCGGGCTCGGCCTCGACCGGGAAATTCACCGATCGCGCGATGAAGCACATGGCGTGCGCCTTGCGGTGCAGATCGCGCGCGAGCGCCGCGTCCGACGCGGCGTCGATCACGACGCGCGGCCGCAGCACGACGGCGGTGAACTGCCCCGCGCCGCCGGGCTCCTCGATCATGGCGCCGCGTGCATCGTCCTCATAGGACAGGACATTGACGCCCGATTGCGAGCAAAGGCCCAGATACCAGAGCTTGTGGCACGCCGACAGCGACGCCACGAGCAGTTCCTCCGGATTCCACCGCGCGGGGTCGCCGCGAAAGGCGGGATCGGAAGACCCGGCGATCGGCGCCTTTCCCGGGGCCGCGATCTGATGATCGCGCCGGTAGCCGCGATAGGTCCGGGTCCCCGTCCCGTCGTTTCCGGTCCAGACGACGCGCACCTCATATCCATGCGTCTTCCCGCTCATCGCAGCCTCCCGGTCGATACACCTCGTCTATAGGCGCCGCCGCGCTACAGCGACAGATACATCCGCATCAGGTTCGGGATTTCGGAGCGCTTGGAACATCCGGTCTTGGACAGGATGGACTTGATCTGGCTGTTGACCGTTTCCACCGAAACGCCCCGCACCTCGGCGATGCGGGAGGAGGACGCGCCTTCGATCAGCAGTTCGGCGATGCTGGTCTCGGCTTCGGTGAGCGCGAAGGTCCGTCCCACCGCCCGGCGGTCGAGCATCGGCCGGTCGTCGTCGCGGATCATCAGCAAGGCCAGCGGTTCGAGAAAGCGGTTGTGATCGCCTTCGGGGACCGGCACGCATGCGATGCGGATGCGCCGGTCGCAGGGGCGCTGCACCATCACGCTGCCCGATTCGGGCGCGAACCGCCGCGCCGCCGCCGCGATTCGCATATCCAGTTCGGCCTGCGCCTCGCGGCACGACAGGCGCAGCCGCCCGTCGCGCGCGCCGACGACATCGCCCCGCGACAGCATCGCCTCGGCCTTGCGGCCGGCGGCGACGATCTTTCCGTCGGCCTGGCACAGGATCGTCGCCGGGCCGGCCTGCTCGATCGCGTTCGTGCTCAGCGATGCGGCGCGTCCTTCCAGCTGGATCGACAGGTCGACGGCCTTGGCGAAATGCGGCAGCAACCGCGCCATCAGGCCCGATTCGTTCGGCCCCAGCCCCTGCTGCCGGCGATGGTGGAAAAGGTTGAGGTTGCGCAGCCTGCCTCCTTCGCGGAACAGGACGCCGCTGCTGACGAAATGGCCGTCATATTTCGCGAAGAACTCGTTGTAGAGGGGATCGCGGCGGCGGTCGTGGTCCGACAGATATTCGCTGTCCGTCACCACATGCCCGGCATCCGCGCGCAGCATGGCGGCAAGGCCATGATTCGTCGCCGGGTCCATGCCGCCGATGGCCAGGAAATCCATCACATCGGCCTCGCCGACGCCCGGCGCCACCATCGGATTGAAGCGGGTCGGCCCGAACGAAAGCAGCTGGGCGCTGGTCGCGTGGCACAGCGACGCGAGCGACGTCAGCGCATCGGCCCAGCGCGCCGGCTCGAACGGTGCCTGGATCAGGGCCTCGCGCGTTTCCAGATACCCCCTCGCATCCATCTGCACAGATTAGGAAAATGGCGCGCGCTGTCAAATTTTCGGTGCGTTTGGATGTCGCCCGAATGGCGCAGAATTCCCCATTAGTGGTGATGCCCCCCGCCATCCCCCCCGCTACGGCGCTTCGATGAGCAGAAGCCGCACGCGCGGCGCCAAAAACGAACAACGGGGACAGGGCATGATTCTTTCACTGAAGCAACGGTTTCTCATTTCTTCGGCCTTCCTGGTCCCGGCCGCCGCGGCGCAGGCCCAGACCGTCGGCATCGCCAACGATCAGGCCGCGCGCCTGTCGATCGACGTCGGGCCGGCGCAGACCGTCTGCGGCGACCGGATCGGCATCCTGGCGAACAATGGTCCCGTCGACGTGACCAACGCCGGGGCGATCTGCGGCAACGGCACCAGCGGCAGCAACGACAGCCCCGACGGCGGCATCGTCCTTCGCGCCGGTTCGTCGCACATCGTCAACAGCGGCACGATCGACGGAACGATGTTCGGCATCGCCACCGATGTCTATTACGACGCCGGAACCGACAGCTTCGAATCGAACGCCCCGCGGACCCGCGTCGAGAACAGCGGACAGATCACCGGCAGCCAGAACGACGGCATCCGCCTGTTCGGCGGCGGCAGCGTCATCAACAGCGGATCGATCCGGGGCCTGTCGGGATCGCTGACCGACGGCGTCTCGATGCTGGCGTCGGCCCTGACGCCGGGCGAAGCGGTCACCCTCGACAATGCGGCGGGCGGCACGATCGCGGGGGCGCGGTTCGGCGCGATCCTGACCGGCCCGTCCACCATCGACAATGCCGGCGCGATCAGCGGCGGCGAGGCGGCGATCGCGGTGCAGAGCGATCCGATCCTCGGCGGAACGGCAGCGATCCGCAACGGCGGCACGCTGACCGGCGGCGACGGCGTCACCTTCGGCGGCATCCTCGAACAGGCATCGCTCGACAATAGCGGCACCATCGCCGGTACGGCGCGCCATGGCATCGTCAACGACCAGCCGGGCGTGCTCGTCGTCGACAATCGCGACGGGGGCCAGATCACGGGCGCCCGGTCCGCGATTGTCGCGCGCTTTGGCGGCGTCACCGTCAACAACGACGGCGTCATTCGCGGCAACGGCGCCGATGCGGGCAATACCACGCCCGACGGCGGCGTCGTCCTGCTGGCAGGGACATCGTCGATCGTCAACAGCGGCACGATAAGCGGAGCGACCTTCGGCATCGTGACCGACGCCTATTACAACCCGGAAACCGACAGCTTCGAATCGAACGCCGGGGCCACGTCGATCCGCAACAGCGGCACCATCATCGGCGAAAACAACGACGGCATCCGGCTGATGGGGGGCGGCACCGTCGTCAACAGCGGCACGATCCGGGGGATGTCGGGATCGCTGACCGACGGCGTCTCGATGCTCGCTTCGGCCCTGCGGCCGGGCGAGATCGTCAGCCTCGACAATGCGGCCAGCGGCCTGATCACCGGCGACCGTTTCGGCGCCATCCTCTCCGGACCGTCCGCCATCGCCAACGCCGGCACGATCCGCGGTGGGTTGGCGGCCATCGCCGTCCAGAGCGACCCGATCCTCGGCGGATCGGCCGCGATCCGCAACAGCGGCACGCTGACCGGCGCCGACGGCGCCACCTTCGGCGGCATCCTCGAACAGGCGTCGCTTGAAAACAGCGGCGCCATCACCGGAACGGCAGGCTCCGGCATCGCCAACAACCAGTCGGGCGCGCTGACGATCGACAACCGGGCCGGGGGCACGATCGCCGGCGCGACGTCGGGCGTGCTGGCGCGGCTGGGGGCTGTCGATATCGCCAACGCCGGCACGATCCGCGGCAACGGCGCCGCGGCGTCCGACGCCGGCGTCTTCGTCTCGGCCGGCGAATCGCGCATCGTCAACGCGGGCGTCATTTCGGGCGCGGGCGGCGGCATCGTCGCGGGCGATTTCCGCGAGCCGGGCACGAACAACCTCATCACTTTCGCGGCGGCGACCGAGGTCTCGAACAGCGGCACCATAGCGGGCGAAAGCAACGACGGGCTTCGCCTGATGGGCGGCGGCCGCGTCACCAACAGCGGTACGATCAGCGGCACCGGCGCCAGCCTCGCCGACGGCATCTCGATCTTCCGCCACGATGCGCAGGCGCAGGCCGATTATGTCGCACAGGTCTCCAATGCCGCCGCCGGCACGATCATCGGCGAGCGGTTCGGCATCATCCTGTCGGGCGGCGGCACGATCGCCAACGCCGGCACCATCGACGGCACGGTCGGCGGCGTGCTGGTGCAGGGCGATGCGGGCGGGCCCGACGGCTTCACCGCGAGCATCGTCAACAGCGGCACGATCGCCAGCGCCGACGGCGCGGCGCTGACCAGCTACGTCCGGGCGACCGTCGAGAATAGCGGCACGCTGCGCGGCGGCGCAGGCGTCGCCATCGAACTCGGCGACTATGACGACGTGGTGACATTGCGCACGGGCAGCACGATCACCGGCGCGATCGAAGCGGGGGCGGGCACCGACACGCTCGCTCTCGAAGGCGACATATTGGAACTCACGACCGCGCAGATGCTCGGCGCGGCGCATGATTTCGAGATATTGAACGTCGACGCGGGCTATTGGTCGACCTCGGGGGCGGTCGGCGCCTTCGATACCGTGTCGATCGGCGCGGGCGCAGCGCTGCACATCAACGAAGCCGCCGGGGCGAACCCGATCGGTACCGCGTCGGTGGCGAACGCCGGGCGGCTCGTGCTCGATTTCGACGACGATGCCGCGCTGTCCGGCTTCGCGGACATCGCCATGACGGGAACGGGCGCGGTCGAGCTCGTCGGCGACGCCGTGCTCACGCTCGACACCGCCAACATGGCCCACAGCGGCGGTACGACGATCGCGAACGGCGGGCTCGTCCTGACCGGGCAGCTCGCCGGCGACGTCCGGACACAGGGCGACGGGGTCTTCACGCTCGGTGCGGGCGGCACCGAAGGAAGCTTTGCGGGCGGAATCGTCAACGACGGCCGCTTCGTCTTCGACCGCTCCGACAGCTATGATTTCCTCGGCGCCTTTTCGGGCAGCGGCATCCTCGACAAGCGCGGCGCCGGCACGCTGGCCTTCCTCGGCGATTACAGCTTTCAGGGCGTCACCAACATCTTCGGCGGTGCGGTCCGCATCGGCGGCGTCATCGCGCCGGAAACGCAGTTCGACCTCGGCGCCGGGGGGACGCTCGACATCACCGGCACGGATCAGGTGATCGGCGGCCTGTCGGGCGAGGATAATTCGCAGGTCGTCGTCGGCGCCAACCGGTTGACCGTCGATCAGGACGACAACAGCGCGTTCGGCGGGACGATTTCGGGGACCGGCGGCCTCGTCAAGACCGGCGCCGGGACGCTGAACCTGACCGGCGACAATGTCTACACCGGGCCGACGACGATCAACGGCGGCACGCTCGCGGTCAACGGTTCGATCGCCTCGCCGGTGACGATCAATGCGGGCGGCGTGCTCGGCGGCAACGGCACGGTCGGCTCGACCACCGCGGCCGCGGGGGGCATCATCGCGCCCGGCAACTCGATCGGGCGCCTGACGGTCGCCGGCGACCTCGCGTTCGCGGCCGGGTCGACCTATGAGGTCGAGGCCAATGCCGCGGGCGAGGCCGACCGGATCGACGCGACGGGCCGGGTCACGATCAGCGCCACGGCGAAGGTCGCGGTGCTGGCGGAGAGCGGCGATTACCGGCCGCGCACCGACTATGTCATCCTGACCGGCGCGGGCGGCGTCGAGGGACGCTTCGGATCGGTGACGTCGAACCTCGCCTTCCTCGATCCGCTGCTGCGCTACGGCCCCGACCGCGTGACCCTGTCGCTCTATCGCAACGACATCGGTTTCGCCGACGTCGCGCTGGGGTTCAACCAGACGGGCGTCGCCACGGCCATCGAATCGCTCGGTTTCGACAATCCGCTGTTCGAGGCGGTGCTCGTGCAGAGCGCGGCGACCGCCCAGGCGGCCTATACCGAGCTGTCGGGCGAGCTGCTTTCGGGCGCGGTCAGCGGGCTGACCGACGAGAGCCGCCATCTGCGCGGCGCCCTGCTCGGCCTTCCCGTCCCGGACGAAAGCGGCCTGTTCGTGTGGGGATCGGCCTTCGGCGGCTGGGGCGATTTCGATGCCCGCGGCGGCCAGCGCGCGATGGACACCGATCACAAGGGGCTGGTCGCCGGCGTCGGCATCGGCGGCAACGGCTTCGCGGCGGCGCTCTCCGCGGGCATCGGCAACTCCGATTTCCGGCAGGGCGGCCGCGGCGACCATGCGGACGTCGACAGCAAATATCTGGCGCTCCATGCCCGCTACGGCACCGGCGCGGGCTTCGGCGGCGCGCTCGGGGTCAGCTATGGCTGGCACGCCATCGACACCAGCCGCACCGTCACCGTCGCGCCGCTCGCCCAGACGCTGACCTCCGGCCGCGACGCCGACACGCTCCAGCTCTTCGGCGAAATGGGATATGATCTGGCGGCGGGCAGCGCCGCGATCACGCCCTTCGCGCGCCTCGCCCATGTCCGCATCCGCAGCGACGATTTCGCGGAGACGGGCGGCAGCGGCGCGCTCGCCGTCGCCGACGCGGGGCAGGACAGCAGCTTCCTCAGCCTCGGCGTCCGCGGGCGCCTCAACGCCGACGCGCCGGGCTTTCAGCCCTATGCGTCGCTGGCGTGGAACCGCGCGTTCGGCGACCGCGCCGCGCTGGCGAACGGCCGGTTCGTCGCGGGCGGACCATCGTTCGCGATCCGCGGCAGCGCGATCCCGAAGAATGCGGCGGAGGTCGAGGCCGGCTTCGACTATCGCGCGGGCGGCTTCCACATCGGCGCGGCCTACAGCGGCGCCCTCGCGTCGGGCCGCCAGAGCCACGGCGCGCGGATCACGGCGCGGGTCGCCTTCTGACGGGGGTGGCCGCGCGGCGGCTTACCGCAGCGCCCGGATCTCGTCGTCGCGGCCGGTCATTTCCCAGCGGATGAGCGAGATCGGGATCGACCCGGCGGCGCGGAAACGGTCGTGGAAGGATTTGATGTCGAACCTGTCGCCTTCCTGCATCGCGACGTCGGCGAGCAGTTTCTCGAGCTCGACCTTCCCCATGTAATAGCCGATGCCATAGCCGGGCTGGCGCAGATAAAGCTCGATATCGAACTGCGCCACCGCGTCGCCGGGCTCCATCCACTTCGGCGTGCGCGCGATCAGCGAGGCGTTGGCCTGCTTCCAGGTCCATTCGTTCGCCTGCATCTTCAGCTCGGGCAGGATGCGCGCGGCGCGCTTCGCGCCCAGGATATAGTCGATCTCGCGCGTCTTGGGCCGGTCCTCGAGCAGCCCGGCCTGCAGGATCATCTCTTCCAGGTAAAAGGCCCAGCCCTCGTTGCGCAGGCCGTTGACGAAGAACAGGCGCGGCTTGCCGCGGATCGGCCGCGTGTCGCGCGCCGCCTGCAGCGCGTCGAAGGCGTGGCCGGGCAGGTTGTGCGCGCGCAGCGGGCGCCCGTCGCGGAACTCCGCCTGGAAGAAGAAATGGAGATGCAGCGGCGGATCGAACAGCCCCGGCTTGGCCGGGTCCTTCTCGAACGGGAACTGATACGGCCCCTCCTCGGGATCGTGCTGCACATAATCGGGGATCGTCACCCAGTCGCCGTCGCGCAGGAATTTCAGCAGATCCTCGTCCTCGGCCTTGCGCTTGGCGTCGAATTCGGCGCGCGTCTGCACCGGCTCGGGCATCGCGATGTGGCGGTTGCGATGCTCCTCGATCTTCAGGAAGGCCACCTGCCGCTGATATTCGCGCTCGCCGATCACGGCGATGTCCTCGGGCGTATAGGGCAGCAGCAGGACGTTCTTCAGATACCAGGCATAATTGTCCCGGCCGACGCCGCCGTGCGCCGGAAGCCCCGCCTCGATGCTTTCGAGCCACGCCTTGAACTCCGCGGCGGCGGCCTGCGCCCGCTTCGCCGGTGCGACCAGCGCGGGCTGCACCTGCGCCGCCCGCGCCGCGAGTTCGCCATAGACGTTCATCTCGACCTGCTTCTGCGCGATTCCCAGCCGGGCGAGGTCGCCGCGCGGCTCGGTCAGGTTGACGCGCGCCTGGCGCAACGCTTCGGGCACGGCGTTCAGCCGCGCCGTGAACTCGGCCAGCTTGTCCTTGGGCAGCGGCAGTTTCGGGATCGCGATCGCGCCGTGCATCTTCGGCCCGAAGCCGAGGTTGGTGGTGCTGTAGAAAGCGGGGTCGCGCTTCCACGGCTGAACGACGCGGTGCTGGAATTCCAGCCCGCGCATTTCCGCGAGCACGACCATGTAATCGACGCGCTCGGACACCGGCCAGCCGCTGTCGTCGATCGCCGCGAGCCGGGCCTGGAACCGCTTCAGCTCCTCATATTGCTTCGCCATCGCCGGCGGCGAATAATCGGGGACGCCCTTCACCATCGGCGGCGGCACGAAGGCGCGGAACGCGTCGTAGAGCGCGACGAGCGCCCCATGGTCCGGGCGCGCGGCCTGTTCCTGCGCGGCGAGCGGCGCCGCCGCGGCAAGCGACAGCAGCGGCATCGCGGTCAGCGCGGCGGCGAGGTGGAGCGTCTTTCTCATGGCATTTCCCTTTCGTCCTTCCGTCGCGGCGCGCACGGCCGGGCTACAGCGTGTTGAAGAAGCGGGTGAGCCGGTCCATCGCCTCGCTTACGCGCGCCTCCGATTCCGATCCGAAACAGATGCGCAGGTGGCCTTCGCCGCTCGGTCCGTAAAAGCTGCCCGATTCGACGACGACATGCGCCTCCTGCAGGATCGCCATCGCCAGCTCCTGCGAACCGCGCCCGGTGCCGCTGATGTCGGGAAAGGCATAGATGGTGCCTTCGGGCTCGGCGCAGGTCACGCCCGGCATCTGGTTGAGCGCCTGGACGACGATGTCGCGCTTGCGCCGGTCGGCCTCGACCAGCGCGTGCATCGCGTCCTGCGGCCCCTCGACGGCGGCGCGCGCGCCCTCCTGGACGAAGACGTTGACATGCGTCACGTCGGTCATGGTGATGCGCAGGATCGCGGGCATCAGGCGGGCATCGGCGGTCAGATAGCCGACCCGCCAGCCGTCCATCGAATAGGCCTTGGTGAAGGCGAAGCAGGTGATGGTGCGCTCGCGCATCCCCGGCAGGCTCGCGATGCTGACATGCGGCGCCTGGCCATAGGTGATATATTCATAGACCTCGTCCGACAGCACGAGCAGGTCGTGCGCGATCGCCAGGTCGGCGACCGCCTGAAGCTCGGCGCGGCTATAGACGCGGCCGGTCGGGTTGGCGGGGTTGATCAGCACGATCATCCGGGTCCTGTCGGTGATCTTCGCCGCGATCTTCTCCTTCGAGATCGCGAAATTGTCGGCCTTGTCGAGCTCGGCGATCACTACCTTGCCGCCGGCGAGTTCGGCCTTGCCGACATGCTGCGGATAATAGGGATCGAGCAGGATGACCTCGTCGCCCGGGTCGAGCGCCGCCATGAACGCGGCGAACGACGCATGCGTCAGCCCGTTCGTCACCAGCACCTCGTCGACGCCGTAATCGAGGCCGTTGAAGCTGCGCAGCTTTTCGACCAGCGCCTGCCGGAACGACAGCGTGCCGCGGAAATCGCCATAGTGGACGATGCCCGCGTCGAGCGCCGCCTTCGCCGCTTCCTTGATATGCACCGGCGTGTCGGCGTGCGGCCGTCCGAATTCGAGGTGGATCAGGTCGGCGCCCTGCGCATCGAGCTTCGCCGCCTCGTCATACATGCCGAAGCTTTTCTTCGATCCCGTCGTCAGACGCTGTGCCGGCCACTTCATCATCATGCCTCCAATGCTGTCCATACACGTGAATAATTGCATGATATATGATATTTCAAGCTTAAAATTTTAGGCTTGAAGCTTTTCCGGCATGGGCTTAGGAATCGCCGCATCGTCAACGGTAGGGAGTCGTTCGCAGTGAAGATCGCATGCGTGGGCGGCGGCCCGGCCGGCCTCTATTTCGCCATCTCGATGAAGCTGCGCGACCCCGCGCACCAGGTCGACGTGTTCGAGCGCAACCGCGCCGACGACACCTTCGGCTGGGGCGTGGTCTTTTCCGACCAGACGGTCGAGAATCTGATGGCGAACGATCCCGTCAGCGGGGCGACGATCCGCGACGAATTCGCGCATTGGGACGACATCGACGTCCATATCCACGGCGAATGCATCCGGTCGACCGGGCACGGCTTCATCGGCATCGGCCGCAAGCGGCTGCTCCGCATCCTGCAGGACCGCGCCCGCGAACTGGGCGTCCGTTTCCATTTCGAAACCGAGATGGGGCCCGATCTCGCCGACTGGGTCGATTACGACCTCGTCATCGCCGCCGATGGCGCCAACAGCCGCATCCGCGACGCCTATGCCGAGCATTTCGACGTCGACATCCAGACCCGCCGCAACCGCTATATCTGGCTCGGCACGCACAAGACGTTCGACGCCTTCACCTTCGCCTTCGAGCAGCTCGAAGAAGGCTGGGTGTGGGCGCATGCCTATCGCTTCGACGACAATCTCTCGACCTTTATTGTCGAGATGGCGCCCGAAACGTGGGAAAAGCTGGGCCTCGACCGGCAAGGCCCCGACGAGGCGATCGCGTGGAGCGAGCGCGTGTTCGCCAAATATCTCGACGGCAACAAGCTGATGTCGAACGCGTCGCATCTGCGCGGCTCGGCCGCGTGGCTCAACTTCCGGCGCATCATCACCGGCCAATGGTCGCACGACAAGTTCGTCCTGCTCGGCGACGCGGCGCACACCGCGCATTTCTCGATCGGATCGGGAACCAAGCTGGCGCTCGAGGACGCGATCAAGCTTGCCGAGGTGCTCAACCGCCCGGGTCTCGCCCGCGCCCAGGCGCTGGAGGAATATCAGGCCGAACGCAGCATCGAGGTGCTGAAGCTGCAGAACAGCGCGCGCAACTCGACCGAATGGTTCGAGACGCTCGACCGCTACCTGCCCTTCCAGCCGATCCAGTTCGCTTACTCGCTGCTCACCCGCTCGCAGCGCGTCAGCCACGAAAATCTGCGCCTGCGCGACAAGCGCTGGCTCGAAAGCGTCGAACGCTGGTTCCAGGCGCAGGCGCCCGGCGGCCGCGACGCCGGCGCGCCGCCGATGTTCGCCCCCTACAAGCTGCGCGACATGCAACTCGAAAATCGCATCGTCGTGTCGCCGATGGCGATGTATTCGGCGGTCGACGGCACGCCGGGCGATTTCCATTTCGTCCACTATGGCGTTCGCGCGCAGGGCGGCGCGGGGCTGGTCTATACCGAGATGACCTGCGTCTCGCCCGAGGCGCGGATCACCCCGGGCTGCCCCGGCATGTACACGCCCGAACACGCCGCCGCGTGGCGCCGCATCACCGAGTTCGTCCACCGCGACAGCAAGGCGAAGCTATGCCTCCAGCTCGGCCATTCGGGCGCCAAGGGATCGACGAAGATCGGCTGGGAAGGGATGGACGAGCCGCTCGACGAGGGCAACTGGCCGCTGATCGCCGCGTCCGACGTGCCGTGGAGCGGATCGAACCAGACGCCCCGTCCGATGACGCGCGCCGACATGGACATGGTGCGCGACCAGTTCGTCGCGGCGACGCGCATGGCGATCTACGCCGGCTTCGACATGGTCGAGATGCACGCCGCGCACGGCTATCTCCTGTCGAGCTTCATCACGCCGCTCCAGAACCGGCGCACCGACGAATATGGCGGCAGCCTCGAAAACCGGCTGCGCTTCCCGCTCGAGGTCTTCGCCGCGATGCGCGAGGCGTGGCCCGCCGAACGGCCGATGTCGGTCCGCATCTCCGCCACCGACTGGATGGGCGATGCCGGGGTGACGCCCGACGAGGCAGTGCTGATCGCCGAGGCATTTCGCGCCGCGGGCGCCGACCTGATCGACGTGTCCGCCGGCCAGACCTGGGCCGATTGCAAGCCCGTTTATGGCCGCATGTTCCAGACTCCCTTCGCCGACCAGGTCCGCAACGAGGCGCGCGTGTCGACGATGGCGGTCGGCAACATCTTCGAACCCGACCATGTCAATTCGATCCTCGCCGCCGGCCGCGCCGACCTCGTCGCGCTCGGGCGCCCGCACATGATCGATCCGATGTGGACGCTGCGCGCCGCGGCGCAGCACGACTATCGCGGCGCCGCGGTGCCCTCCCCCTATCTGAACGGGATGAGCCAGCTCGCGCGCAACATGAAGCGTGCGGCCGAACAGGAAGCCGCCCTGCGGGGCTGAGGCGGGAGGAGTCCCAATGCGTTTGCAGGACGTGCATGCCGTCATCACCGGGGGCGGATCGGGAATCGGTGCCGCCATCGCACGGGCGCTCGCGGCCGAAGGTGCGCGGCTGACGCTGATCGGGCGCAGGCGCGACGCCCTCGAAGCGACGGCGGCCTCGCTGCCTCACGCGCATGTCGCCCCCGCCGACGTCGCCGATCGCGCGGCGGTGGAGGCGGCGTTCGATAGCGCGCGCAGCGCCCATGGACCGATTTCCATTCTCGTCAACAACGCCGGGATCGCGCCGAGCGCGCCATTCGCCCGCGTCACGGCCGAAGCATGGCGCGGCGCGATGGCGATCAATCTCGACGCCCTCTTTCATTGCTGCCAGGCGGCGCTGCCCGACCTGCTGGCGGCGCCCGCCGGACGCATCGTCACCGTCGCATCGACCGCGGGGGTGAAGGGCTATGCCTATACCGCGCCCTATGTCGCGTCGAAGCATGGCGCGATCGGGCTGATGCGCGCGCTCGCGACCGAATATGCCGCGACGCCGCTGACCGCCAACGCCGTCTGCCCCGGCTTTACCGACACCGACATCGTCGGGCGGGCTGTCGCCAATATCCGGGCGAAGACCGGCCGCAGCGAAACCGAGGCGCTGGCCGAACTGACGCGCTTCAACCCGCAGCGGCGGCTCATCGACCCCGTTGAGGTCGCGGAGGCGGTGCTGTGGCTCTGCCTGCCCGCCAGCCGGTCGGTGACCGGGCAGGCGGTGATGGTCGCGGGCGGAGAGGTGATGTGACCGCCCCCGCCGCGATCCGCGAAAAGCACGACGGCGCGATGGGCGCGCACGGCAACGTCCGCCTCTGGCTGCGGCTGCTCACCTGCGCGACGGTGATCGAAAAGCGCATCAAGCGCCGTTTCGCCGACCGGTTCGGCGTCACCCTGCCGCGTTTCGATGTCATGGCCGCGCTCGACCGCCACCCCGAAGGCATGACGATGGGGCAGTTGTCGCAGGCGCTGCTGGTTTCGAACGGCAATGTCACCGGCGTCGTCCAGACGCTCGCCCGCGACCGCTATGTCAGCATCGCCCCGTCGCCGACCGACGGCCGCGCGTCGATCGTCCGCCTGACGCAGCAGGGGCGCGAATGCTTCGCCGGTCTCGCCGACGCGCACCACGACTGGATCGACGCGATGCTCGCGGGGCTCAGCCGCGACCAGCGCACGGCGCTCTATGATCTGCTCGGCGCGCTCAAGCACTCGCTGGCCGCCGACACTGGAAAGGAAGACGCATGAATCCCGAAAGCTTTTCGCCCCAACATTTCGGCTGGCGGTTCGACGCCGGCGTCGCCACGGTCACGCTCAACCGCCCCGACCGCAAGAACCCGTTGACCTTCGAAAGCTACGCGGAACTGCGCGACACCTTCCGCGCGCTCGTCTACGCGCCCGCGGTCAAGGCGGTGGTCGTCATCGGCGCCGGCGGCAATTTCTCGTCGGGCGGCGACGTGCACGAAATCATCGGGCCGCTGACTGAAATGCGGATGCCCGAACTGCTCAATTTCACGCGCATGACAGGCGATCTCGTCAAGGCGATGCGCGCATGCCCGCAACCGATCATTGCCGCGATTGACGGCATCTGCGTCGGTGCCGGCGCGATCATGGCGATGGCGTCGGACATGCGCATCGCGACCCCGGCGGCAAAGACCGCCTTCCTGTTCACGCGCGTCGGCCTCGCCGGGTGCGACATGGGCGCCTGCGCGATCCTGCCGCGCATCATCGGCCAGGGCCGCGCGTCGGACCTGCTCTACACCGGCCGGATGATGGGTGCCGAGGAAGGCGAACGCTGGGGCTTCCACAACCGTCTCGTCGAACCCGACGCGCTGCTCGACGAGGCGCTCGGCCTCGCCCGCTCGCTCGCCAGCGGCCCCACCTTCGCGCACGGCATCACCAAGACGCAGCTCAACACCGAATGGGCGGTCTCGGTCGAGACCGCGATCGAGATGGAGGCGCAGGCGCAGGCGATCTGCATGGCGACCAACGATTTCCGCCGCGCCTTCGAGGCGTTCGCGGACAAGCGCAGCCCCGAATTCGCGGGCGACTGATGGCCGACCGCAGCTTCCTCGACTGGCCGTTCCTCGACGACGGCCACCGCCGCCTCGGCCGCGAGCTCGACGACTGGTGCGCGGCGAACGTCGCGCACGCCCATTCGGAAGATGTCGACGGCGAATGCCGCGCGCTGGTCCGAGCGCTCGGCGACGCCGGCTGGCTGCGCTACTGCGTCCCCACCGCCTATGGCGGGATGCACGACACGCTCGACATCCGCTCGCTCGCGCTGATCCGCGAAACGCTGGCGCGCCATTCGGGCCTCGCCGACTTCGCCTTCGCGATGCAGGGGCTCGGGTCGGGCACGATCAGCCTGTTCGGGACCGAGGCGCAGAAGCGCGCCTATCTGCCCGACGTCGCGGCGGGGCGGAAGATTGCGGCCTTCGCGCTCACCGAGCCCGCCTCAGGCTCCGATGTCGCGTCGATGGAGACAACCGCGACCCGCACCGGCGACGGCTATCGCGTCGACGGCGCCAAGACCTATATCTCGAACGGCGGCATCGCTGACTATTATGTCCTGTTCGCCCGCACCGGCGAGGCGCCCGGCGCAAAGGGCGTGTCGGCCTTCATCGTCGATGCCGATACCCCCGGCCTCGCGGTGACCGAGCGCATCGCCGTCATCGCGCCGCATCCGCTCGCCACCCTGACCTTTACCGGCATGGCACTGCCCGAAACCGCGCTGCTCGGCGAATCGGGGCGCGGCTTCGCCGCCGCGATGGCGACGCTCGACATCTTCCGCACCACCGTCGGCGCCGCCGCGCTCGGCTTCGCGCGCCGCGCGCTCGACGAGGCGACCGCGCGCGCGCGGGTCCGCAAGCTGGGCGCAGGCACGCTCGCCGACAATGCGGTGACGCAGGCGAAGCTCGCCGAAATGGTGCTCGACGTCGACACCTCAGCGCTACTCATCTACCGCGCCGGCTGGCTCCGCGACGTGCGCGGCGAGCGCAACACGCGCGAGGCGGCGCTCGCCAAGCTGCACGCGACCGACAGCGCGCAGCAGGTGATCGACAAGGCGGTGCAGATGTTCGGTGGCCTCGGTGTCACCGTCGGCACGCCGGTCGAGGCGCTCTATCGCGAGGTGCGGGCGCTGCGCATCTACGAGGGCGCGTCGGAGGTGCAGAAGGTCGTGATCGCGCGCCAGCATCTCGCCCAGAGCGCGTCCTGATGTTCCACACCAGCCTGCCGCTGCGCTTCGCGCACTGCGACCCCGCGGGCATCGCTTTCTATCCGCGCTATTTTGAGCTGTGCGATGCGGCGATCGAGGACTGGACCGCAGCGGTGCTGGGGATCGACCGCCGCACGCTGCATCTCGACATGGGGCTCGGCCTGCCGACGGTCAGCCTGCACGCCGAATTCGCGACGCCGAGCCGCCTCGGCGACCGGCTCGATTTCACCGTCGCGGTCACGCGGGCGGGTCGCAGTTCGGTCGATCTGGCCGTCGCCATCGCCTGCGCGGGCCAGCCCCGCTTCTCCGTCCGCTACACCCAGGTGCTCATCGATCTGGCGCAGGGCCGCTCGCGCCCCTGGCCGCCAGAGCTTCTCGACCGTCTGAACAAGGAAATATCATGACCGCTCATCAAACATTGCTCCCCCCCGGCTGGAAACGACCGCGCGGCTACGCCAACGGCGTCGCGGCGACCGGCCGCATGGTCTTCACCGCCGGCGTGGTCGGCTGGGATGACGAGGAGCGCTTCGTCAGCCCCGACCTCGCGGGCCAGTTCCGCCAGGTCCTGGTCAACACGCTGGCGATCCTCGCAGAGGCTGGCGCGGGCCCCGAGCATATCGTGCGCATGACCTGGTATGTGACGAGCCGCGACGAATATCTCGCCAGCCTGCCCGCGATCGGCGAAGCCTATCGCGATCTGATCGGCCGCAACTTCCCCGCGATGGCGGTGGCCGAGGTCGTGGCGCTGGTCGAGGCCGAGGCGAAGATCGAGATCGAAACGATCGCGGTCGTCCCCGAAGTGTGAATCGAGCCCCTCCCCCTTCTGGGGAGGGCTGAATGGGACGCTATTTCACCAGCAGGATACGGCTCGCCGGGGGCGCGGTCCACTCGAAGCCGCGCGCGATCACCACGCCATTGTCTTCGAGCGGGATCTTGATCTTGCGCCCGCCCCATTCGGGAACGGGGGTATAGAGAAACAGTTCGATTGACAGGAAATTGCCGGGCCGCAAGGCATAGGTCATGCGCAGCGGGTTGAAATCCGCCATCGACGGCCCCGATCCATGCCCCCAGTCGCCGACCGAATGGCTGCCGATCACCACGTCCGAATATTTCGGGTCGGGACTCGGATCGTCGTAGCGGCCGAGCGCAAGCCCCGGCGTCTGCGCGACGCGGCGGTTGACCGCCGCCAGCGCCTCGCCCGCGGTCACGCCCGGGCGGATCGCGTCGAGGATCATCCGCCGTATCTCCATCGCCTTGTCGAAGGCGCGCTGCACGCCCGGCGGCGGCGCATTCTCGCCGGGCTTCAACACATAGGCCATGCGCTTCATGTCGGTATAGGCGAGCAGATAGTTGACGCCCCAGTCCATGGTGATGAGGTCGCCCGGTTGGATCACATGATCGCCCGACGTCGGCCCGCGTTCGCCCGGCCCCAGCACATAGATGCTGGGCAGGCCGAAGCTATTGCCCAGCCCCTGCCGGTGCAATTCCTCCATCATCCACCAGGCGACATCGCCGGTCGTCGTGTGGCCCGGCCGGATCACCTCGTTCGATAGCGCCCGTTCGGCGATGGTCCGCGAATATTCGCCGGCGCGCGCAAAGGCCGCGATCTCGGTGGCGCTGTGCCGCGAGCGGAAATCGGAAACGAGCTTTTCGGCGGAGACCAGCCGCGCCGCCAGATCGGGACCCAGCGCCGCGCGAAGCGCCTCGTAAAGCGAACGGCTGAGCCCGTCGGCGGTGCCGATCTCGGTCGCGACGTTGATGCCGATGCGCGCGGGCGCCCGCGCCTCGACAAAGGCGCGCAGGTCCGACGGCGGCCCCTTGATATCATAGAGCGGACACTGTTCGAAGGCCGCGCCGCCGATGCCCAGCGCCGCCCGCTCGATCCGCCCGCCGCCGCGGTCGGTGAAGATATAATAGCCGATGTCGCCGACATAGCCGCCGCCCAGCATCGCCGCATTGGGATCGTCATGCCCCTCGCGCGACGCGACGATCCACATGTCGATGCCGTTCTCGCGCATCGCCTCCGGCAGGATCAGGTCGAGCTTGTCCTTGCGGATCTGGCATAGCTGGTCCCAGCGCTGTTTCGCTTCCTGCGCCGGGGCGGGAACCGCGATCACCGCCGACAGCATCGTCAGCATTCCCATCGTCCGCACCAGCCGATTCGCCCGCATCGCCACCCTCCTCCTGTATTGCGTGCCGTCCCGCGGAAGCGGCCGGTCGGCTCAGCGCGACTTATATATTCATATTCACGCGATTAGTGTCAATTTATCCACCACGGAAAGGACCACGTGATGCCGTGGCGGGCGTCACTAACCACTATGGGGAAAAAGAACGGCAGTCGTAACGGCAAGGGAGGAGATCGAGGGCCGTCTCGCAATCCTTCCCGGCACCGGCGCGAGCACCCGGCAGACGATTTCGGAACCGCCCCCTCATAACCAAGTGCAAATACATATGTTTTCGGCTAATTCGAGCGCCATGAGCGTTTCGCCATGACGGAACGGCTTGATCCTACAGGGCATTTGGGGAACACATGAACGCAAGGTCGACGAGGAAATCGACGGACAAATTGGGGGGCGAAATGGAAAATCGTGGTGATTACGACCCGAGCAGTCCGACATTTCGCCTGGAGAATTCGCCATTCTATCTGATGGCGCACGCCGATTTCAAATATCATGAGGACATGGACAAGGTGCTGCACAAGCACGGCGTGTCCAAGCCCGTCTATCGCGTCATGACGGTGCTGCGTGAGCGTCAGCCCGCTAGCATCGGCGCGATCGCGGAAGCCGCCCTGACCAAGCGGTCGACGATCAGCCGGATCATCGACCGGATGATCGAACAGGGGCTCGTGACGACCGAGCCCAATCCCGAGGATAACCGCGTCACCGAAGTCACGCTGACGCCCGCGGGCCAGCAGACGCTGCGCAAGCTGACCCCGATCGTCGGACGCCAGTTCACGCGCGCGATGGACGGCATCAGCAACCGCGACCTCGCCCACCTGCTGCGCACGCTTCAGAAGATCAGCGCCAACCTCAGCAAACTGCCAATCGAATAGCGCCGCGTGGGCGGACGATGACATCGTACGGACGCGCCACCCGCAAGCGGCAAGAACCTGTTCCCCGGCGAAAGCCCGGGTCCAGGGCACAGTACTGTCCTGCGTGAACCCCGGCTTTCGCCGGGAATGGTTCCTTGTCGAAAAGGGATAATTCCCGACTTGAGCAGCGGAAGCGCGAAAAACCGCCATTTGCAGGTCGCCAGAGCGGAATGTCGGTCCGGCCTAACGCGCCGGCCCGTCGACGACCACCTTGCCGTCCGCGACGACGTAGCGGACGTCGCGCAGATTCTTGAGCGAATCGAGCGGGTTCGCGCCGACGATCAATATGTCCGCGATCTTGCCCTTTTCGATCGTGCCCAGCTTGTCGCCCATCCGCATGATCTGCGCGCCGACGCGGGTCGCCGATGCAAGGATGTCGGCGTTGCTCATCCCCGCCTGGCTCAGATAATCGAGTTCATGGAAATAGGCGTCGGGATAGCGTTCGTCGTTTTCGAACGGAATGTCGGTCCCGACGCCGATCGGCACGCCGGCGCGATAGGCTTCGGTCACGCGCTTCAGATGGTCCCGCTGGTCGATCACGAAACGGCGCGAATGGGTGTTATAGAAACCGCCGCTCGGAATGCCGGCGGTCGGATAGCCGCCGTTGAGCAGATTGTCGAAGGCGATGATCGTCGGGACGAACGCCGTCCCGTGCTTCTTCATCAGCGGCACCGCATTGTCGCTCATCGCCAGCGGATGTTCGAGCGTGTCGACCCCGGCCTCGATCGCCCAGTCGGTATATTTGCCGAAGCTGTCGATCGCGACCGGCACGCCCAGCGAGTGCGCCTCGTCGATCGCCGCCGCCAGTTCCTCCTTATCGGCCGGCGCGCCGAGCTTGATCCAGTCGGCAAGGTTGCGGATCTGCTCGCGCACCGCGGTGCGCCATTCCCACGGGCCGTTGGCGCCCTTCGACGGCCCGCCCAGTGCTGGCTTCTGCCGCCCGGTCGCCGTCGACGTCACCTCGTCGCCGTGGCCGCCGGTGGTCGCGATGATGCGCCCGCTCCACAGGACGCGCGGCCCGCGGATGATGCCGCGGTCGACCCCTTCCTTGATGCGCAGCGCGACATCGTCGACGGTACCCACGTCGCGTGCCGCGGTGATGCCAGCGTTGATCAGTTGCTCGGCCAGCGCGACGCCGCGGATCGCGGCGCCTGCCGGGCTGTCAGAATATTTGCCGAAATCGTCGCAGCGCTGCTGGGTGAAGTGGATGTGCAGATCGATCAGGCCCGGCATCACGTACAGGCCGGAGGCGTCGATCGTGCGCGCGGCATCGGCCGGCACTGCCACCGACCCGGCGGGTCCCGCGGCGAGAATCCGGTCGCCCTGAGTCACCACCACCGCATTGGAGATCGGCGCGCCGCCGCGTCCGTCGATCAGCGTGCCGCCGGCGATCACGACGATCGGTTCGTGGCTGCGATCAATCGGGGGAATCGGCACGCGCCGCACGTCGTCGGTCGTTTCGGGAATCGGGCGCTCGGCCGCCTGTACAACCGGCGACAAGGCGGCGAGCGATGTCAGCAGGCCGACGCCCAGCGCCGCGTGCTTCCAGCGATCGCCCCCTCGACGACGTGCGATATGATCCGGCATGGCAACCTCCCCTGAAATGTGAATTTACACATGATTTAAAGCGCGATTCTCTTGACGACACAAGAGGGATTTGCTTCGATGCGCGGCGGCCGGATCGGCGGGCGATCGCGGCCGCCGGAGCACGACATGCCGCTGGCGCAACCGCAGGCAGGCCTCGAACAGGCGCTTGGTCAGGCGATGGTGCTTGCCCGCTCGGGGCGTTTCGATGCCGCGGAAGCCGGCCTGCAAGCCATATTGGCCCAGAGCCCCGATCAGCCCGACGCGCTGCAATTGCTGGGGATGGTCGCGCGGCGGCGCGGCGATCACACCGCGGCGACGGCGCTGTTCCGCCGTTCGCTGGCCGCCCGTCCCGGCCAGCCGCACGTGCTCAACAATCTGGGCAGCAGCCTTTCCGATCTCGGACGGCACGCCGAGGCCGCCGCCGCCTATCAGGAAGCGCTGGCTCTTGCGCCCAGCTACGACGACGCGCGGATCAACCTCGCGCTGGCGCGGATCGCGCTCGGCGATCCGGGCGCGGCACGCGACGGGCTCGCTCCGCTCGTCCGCGCGCGCCCCGACCATGCGCGCGCATGGGCCGTGCTCGGTCAGGCGCTGAACGCGCTGAACGACGGAAAGCAGGCCGTCGACGCCTACCGCACCGCGCTGCGCCTGCGCCCCGACCATGCGCCCTGGCAGCACAATCTCGCGGTGGCGCTGCGGCTCGTCGGGCGCCCCGAAGAGGCTTTGCCGCTCTTCGAGGAATGCGCCGCGCAGGCACCCGGCGAAGCGAAAATCCGGTACAACCTCGGGCATTGCCTGCAGGATCTTGGCCGCATCGACGAAGCCGCCGCCGCCTATCGCGCGGCGATCCGCCTGACGCCAGCCGACGCTGCGATGCACGATTCGCTCAGCCGACTGCTCTGGGAGCATCGCCGCGCCGATCGCCATCTCGACAGCTATCGCGAGGCGCTGCGCCGTCATCCCGACGACGCCGGGTTGCTCGCGGGGCTTGCCAACCGCCTGACGCTCGGCGGCGAGCCCAGCGAAGCGGCGGCGCTGCTCGCCCCGGCGGTCGCACGCGGCGTCGGCGGCGCCGACCTGCAACATCGGCTGGGGCAGGCGCTCTGGTCGAGCGGCCGGTCGGAAGAGGCGCTCGCCGCCTTCGACGCCGCGCTGGACGGCGACCCGGAGCATGCAGCCGCCCTGCGTGAATCCGCCCGCTCGCTCCTGATCCTCGACCGGCCGGCGGAGGCGATGCCGCGCATCGCGCGCCGCCTCGATACCGATCCCCGCGATCAGCAGGCACTCGCCCTCCAGGGTATCGCGTGGCGGTTCACCGGCGATGCCCTCGCCGAATGGCTGAACGATGTGGCGCTGATCGGCACACTGGCCCTCAGTCCCGCAGACGGCGACGTCGCCGGTTTCAATCGCCGGCTCGACGAAGCGCTTGGCGCGCTGCACCTCGGGCAGCGGCATCCGCTCGAACAGACGCTGCGCGGCGGGACGCAGACGGCCGATGACCTGTTCGGCCGCGACGTGCCGGAGGTTGCGGCGGTCCGGGCGCTGATCGAGGAAGGCGTCCGCCGCTATATCGCCGCGCTGCCCGACGATGCCGCTCACCCCTTCCTCAACCGCAAGGCATCCCGCTTCGCCTTTTCGGGCTCCTGGTCGGTGCGGCTGCACGACGGCGGCCACCACACCAACCATATCCACCCCGAAGGCTGGATCAGCGCGGTCTATTATGTCGCCCTCCCCGCGGCGGTCGCCGAAGGCGAACAGGGGTGGCTCAAGTTCGGCGAAACCGGCCTGCGCCTCGGCGCCCGCGAACGGATCGTCCGCACGGTGCGTCCGGAACCGGGGCGCCTCGTCCTGTTCCCGTCCTATTTCTACCACGGCACCATCCCCTTCGCCGACGAGGGGCACCGCACGACGATCGCGTTCGACGTCGTGCCGGCGGACTAGGGGATCATCAATTTACTTGCATATGCAAGTTTTTCGACGCACAATCCGGCTCGGGAGAAAAGATCATGACTGCAAACATTATCCAGCAATTCGCCGCGGGCGTCGCATCGGGCGCGATCCGCACCATCGACCTGACCCAGACGCTGTCGCCCGAGACGCCGACGCTCGTCCTGCCGCCCGAATTCGGCCAGTGCGCCGCCTTCAGCCAGGAAGAGATTTCGCGCTACGACGAGCGCGGAGTCGCCTGGTACTGGAACAATTTTACGGTCAGCGAGCACACCGGCACCCATTTCGACGCGCCGATCCACTGGATCACGGGCAAGGACCTGCCCAACAATTCGGTCGACACGGTGGCGCCCGCCGATTTCATCGCGCCCGCCGTCGTCATCGACATCTCGCAGAAGGCGGCGGCCGATCCCGACTATCTGCTGACGGTCGAGGATATAAAGGCATGGGAAGCGACGCACGGCCGCATCCCGCCGCGCAGCTGGGTCATGCTGCGCACCGACTGGTCGAAGCGCGACGTCGACGCCTATACCAACCGGCGCGAGGACGGGGCGCACACACCGGGGCCGTCGGCGGAGGCGGTGCGTTTCCTGGTCGACGAACGCGACGCACACGGGCTGGGCGTCGAGACGATCGGCACCGACGCGGGGCAGGCGCATCTGCTCGATCCGGCCTATCCGGCGCACACGCTGTTCCACGCGGCGGGCCGCTATGGGCTCCAGTGTCTCGAGAATCTGGACCTGCTGCCGCCGACGGGCAGCGTGGTCGTCGCCGCGCCGCTCAAGATCAAGGGCGGTTCGGGCAGCCCGCTGCGCGTGCTCGCGCTCGTCGCGGACTGACGCGGCAATGGCGGAACGTTCCTTCAAGGCGGAGGTCGAGCAGCTCAAGCTCGGCGACGGCGAGTCCTTCCACGGCGAAGGCATCCTCGCGGTCACCAAGGCGCTGCTCCAGGCGGGCGTCGCCTATGTCGGCGGCTACCAGGGATCGCCGATCAGCCACCTGATGGACGTGTTTTCCGACGCCAGCGACCTGATGGCCGGGCTCGGCGTGCATTTCGAAAGCTCGGCCAGCGAGGCGACCGCCGCGGCGATGCTCGCCGCGTCGGTCAACTATCCGCTGCGCGGCGCAGTCGCGTGGAAATCGGTGGTCGGCACCAACGTCGCGTCGGACGCGCTGTCGAACGTCGCCTCGGGAGGCGTCACCGGGGGGGCGTTGATCATCCTTGGCGAGGATTATGGCGAAGGCTCCTCGATCATGCAGGAGCGCACCCACGCCTTCGCGATGAAATCGCAGATGTGGCTGCTCGACCCGCGGCCCAGCCTGCCGCTGATCGTCGACATGGTCGAAAAGGGGTTCGAGCTGTCCGAAGCGTCGAACACCCCGGTCATGCTCGAACTCAGGGTGCGGGCCTGCCATGTCACGGGCAGCTTCACGGCGCGCGACAACCGGCGGCCGCCGCTGACCGTCGCCGAAGCCGCGGCGGCACCGACGCGCGACACCAACCGCATCGTCCTGCCGCCCGCCAATTTCCTGCACGAGGTCGAGAAGATCGAGAAGCGCTGGCCCGCCGGCATCGATTTCGTCAGGCAGCACAGGCTGAACGAGCATTTCGGCACCGAGCGCGACGAGATCGGCATCATCGTCCAGGGCGGGCTGTTCAATTCGCTCAACCGCGCGCTCGAACTGCTCGACCTGTCCGACGCCTTCGGCAATGCGGCGCTGCCCGTCTATGTGCTCAACGTCACCTATCCGCTGATCCCCGACGAAGTGCAGGCCTTCTGCGCCGGCAAGCGCGCGGTGCTGGTGGTCGAGGAAGGCCAGCCCGAATTCATCGAGCACGAACTCAACACGCTCGTTCGCCGCGCCGACCTGCAGACGCGCATCGTCGGCAAGGATGTGCTGCCGCGCGCGGGCGAATATACGGCCGCGGTCATCAAGGACGGCATCGCCCGCTTCCTGCGCGCCCACGCCCCCGACCGCGCACCGGCCCCGAGGAGCCTGCCCAGCCGTCCGCGCTGCCGCCGGGCGCAGTGCCGCAGCGGCCCGCGGGCTTCTGCACCGGCTGTCCTGAGCGGCCGATCTTCTCGGCGATGAAGCTGGTCCAGAAAGAGGTTGGGGAACTGCACGTCTCCGCCGACATCGGCTGCCACCTCTTCTCGATCCTGCCGCCCTTTCACATCGGCAACACGACGATGGGCTATGGCCTCGGCACCGCGGGCGCCTCCGCGTTCAAGCCCGAGGGCAAGCGCGCGGTCGCGATCATGGGCGACGGCGGCTTCTGGCACAACGGCCTGACGTCGGGCATCGGCAACGCGGTCTTCAACCAGGACGACAATCTGACGATCATCGTCGACAACGGCTATTCGGCCGCGACCGGCGGACAGGACATCCCCTCGTCGCGCGCACGGCCGCCGCACCGCCAGACCAACAACCCGATCGAGCGCGCGGTGCGCGGCGTCGGCATCGGCTGGGCGCAGACGCGGACGCGCACCTATGACGTGGCGGGGATGCGCGATGCGATCCGCGACGCGCTGACCTCGCCCGAAAAGGGCCCGAAGGTGCTCGTCGCCCAGTCCGAATGCCAGCTTAACCGCCAGCGGCGCATCAAGCCCCAGATGGCGAAGGCTCTGCGCGCCGGCGAGCGGGTGGTGCGCGAACGCTTCGGGGTCGACCCCGACACCTGCACCGGCGACCACAGCTGCATCCGCCTGTCGGGCTGTCCGTCGCTGACGATCCGGACGAACCCCGATCCGCTGCGCCAGGACCCGATTGCGCATGTCGAGAACAGCTGCGTCGGATGCGGGGTGTGCGGAGAGGTCAGCCACGCGGCCGTCCTCTGCCCGTCCTTCTACAAGGCGCGGATCATCGCCAATCCCGATCGGCGCGATCGGCTGCGCCATCGGCTGCGCGGCTGGGTGATCGGCGCGCTCCAGCGGCGATCGGCGCGCCGGCTGGCCGCGAGGGCCTTCTGATGGCCGGGCGCGAACGCATCACCATCGCCGCCCTCGGGCTCGGCGGGCAAGGCGGCGGCGTCCTCGCCGACTGGATCGTCCAGCTCGGCGAGGCGAACAATTATGTCGCGCAGGGCACTTCGGTCCCCGGCGTCGCGCAGCGCACCGGCGCCACCGTCTATTATATCGAGATGTTCCCGGCCGGCTGCGCCAGCGCACCACCCGTGCTCGCACTCATGCCGGTGCCCGGCGACGTCGATGTCGTCCTCGCGTCGGAACTGATGGAGGCCGGCCGCGCGATCCTGCGCGGCTTCGTGTCGAAGGACACGCTGCTGATCGGCTCGACCCACCGCGTCTACGCGATCGACGAGAAATCGGCGATGGGCGACGGCCGCGCCAGCGGCGAGCGCATCCTGGCCGCCGCGCAGGAGCGGGCCCGCCGCTTCATCGGCTTCGACATGGACGATGCCGCCGCGCGCACGGGCAGCGTCATCAGTTCGATCATGTTCGGCGCGCTCGCGGGCAGCGGCGTCCTGCCCTTTCCCCGCGCGGCCTTCGAGGATGCGATCCGCGCGGGCGGCAAGGCGATCGAAACCAATCTGCAAGGCTTCGCGGCCGGCTTCGACGCCGCGCAGGGCAAGGGCGGAACGCCGCAGGAAACGCCGCGCGCCACTGCGCCGACCACCGCGGCCGGGCGCGCGCTGCTGGCGCGCATCGAAGCGAATCTGCCGCGCGAGGCGCATGATTTCGCGGTCGAGGGCGTGAAACGGCTGATGGACTATCAGGACGCGGCCTATGCTGCCCTCTACCTCGACCGGCTCGAAGCGCTCGGGACCGATCCCGCGCTGCTGACCGAAGCCGCGCGTCACCTGGCGCTGTGGATGTCCTATGAGGACACGATCCGCGTCGCGGCCCTGAAGGTCCGGGCGAGCCGCTTCGCCCGCGTCCGCGCCGAGGTGAAGGCGAAGGACGACCAGATCGTCGAGCTCACCGAATATATGCATCCGCGGCTTGAAGAGGTCTGCGAGACGCTGCCCGCGCCGATCGGGCGCCGCATTCTTGCCAGTCCCTGGCTGACGCGGCGGCTGAAGCCGCTGTTCGCGAAGGGTCGCCATGTCGAGACGACCAGCTTGCGCTGGTTCCTGATGCTGTCGCTGCTCGCCGGCTGGCGGCGCTGGCGGCGCGGCACGCTGCGCTACCGGATCGAGCAGGAGCGGATCGAGGCATGGCTGGCGCTCGCCCGCGCCGCCGCGCCCGATGTCGCGGTCGAGATCGTGAAATGCCAGCGGCTGATCAAGGGCTATGGCGACACGTTCGAGCGCGGCCTCGGCAATTACGAGCGGATCGTCGAGCGGTATCGCAAGGGCAACCTCGCCGCCGCGGACATCGCCCGCCTGCGCGAGGCGGCGCTGGCGGACGAGGAAGGCCAGGCACTCGACCAAGCCCTGGCCTCCTGATCGCTGGCGCGAAGCAGACTCTGTCCCGCTTGGCTCGCATCAAGGGCTGATATGCCGCATCTACCGGAATGGGACGACCCTAACGTTTCGCCGCGATCCAGGCGTCGACCTTCGCCTCCAGCATCGTCATCGGCAGTTGCCCCTGCGCGAGGATCAGGTCGTGAAAGGCGCGGATGTCGAAGCGGTCGCCCAGCGCCTGTTCGGCGCGGCGGCGCAGCTCGACGATCTTGAGTTCGCCGACCTTGTAGGCGACCGCGCCCCCCGGCGCACCGATATAGCGCGCGAGTTCGGTGTCGATGTTGATGTCGGCCAGCGCCGTATTCTCGGCAAAGCACTGTCGCGCCCGGTCATAGCTCCAGCCCATCACGTGGATGCCGGTATCGACGACCATGCGGCACGCGCGCCACATCTCGGTCGAGAGGCTGCCAAAGGTCTCATAGGCATCGCGATAGACGCCCATCTCGTGCCCAAGCCGTTCGGCATAGAGCGCCCATCCCTCGCGGAAGGCCAGCAGATCGCGGGCGCGGCGGAAGCCGGGGAGCGCCTTGTTCTCGTTGTTGAGCGCGCCGTGCGTGTGGTGCCCCGGCGCTGCCTCGTGCAGGCTGAGCGCCGGGACCTCGTACAGCGGCCGCTGGTCGAGATGCGAGGTGTTGACGACGAAGGTCCCGGCAAAGCCCTTTTCGAAATCGCCGCCGCCGCCGCCGCGCGCGGTCGTATAGCCTTCTTCCAGCTCGCGCGGCACCGGCACGATCGTGAAGGGCTGGCGCGGCAGAACCGAAAAATAGCGCGGCAGCACGCCGTCGATGCGCTTGGCCGCCGCAGCATATTTCTCGATCAGGCCTTCGCGGCTCGTCGCATAGAAGCGCGGGTCGGTGCGCAGGAAGCGCAGCCAGTCGGCGAAGCTCCCCTCGAAGCCGGTCGAGGCGATGACCTTGTCCATCTCGGCGCGGATCCGGCGTACCTCCGCCAGCCCCATTTCGTGGATCTGCTCGGCGGTCAGGTCGGTCGTCGTATAATAGCGCAGCAGGAAGTCGTAATAGGCCCGCCCGCCCGGCACGGCCGCGATACCCAGTTCCTTGCGCGCCTTCGCGCGATAGGGGCCGTCGATATAGGCTAGCGCCTCGCGCTGCGCCGGCCGGATGTCCGTTTCGATCAATCGCTGCGCCTCGGCCGCGATCGCCGGATAGGGCTTGAGCGGCTCCAGCATCGGGTCCTCGGCCACGGGCTGCGCGATCTGGTTGCGCAGGATCGCCACCCCCACGTCGATCACGACCGCGGGGTGCGTCCAGCCCGACGCCACCCCGCGCGCGAGGTTGGCGCGCTGCTCGGCGAAATAGCGCGGAATGCCGCGCATCCGCTCCACCCACGCGCGCGCATCGGCTTCGCTGCGCAGGGTCAGGCCGCGCGCGAGCGAATAGGGCGTGTTGTAGAAGCCTTCATGCGCGACGAAGGCGAAGCGCCGTTCGTCGAAGTCTATCCCTTCGACCCGCCAGGCGATGAGCTGGCGCAGATAGGCACGATCGACGCGCGTTTCGTCGGTCAGCGCCGCATCGTCGAGCGCATCGAGCGCTGCGGCAATCCGCTGGAGCTCGGCCTTGCGCCCCGCCATGCCCGCCGGCGTCTCGTCGGGCCAGCCGACCCGCGCCCGCGACGGATCGGAGCGCCCCGCCTCCATCGGATAGTCTTCCGCGAAATGCTCGTAACGATCGATCAGGTCGGGCAGGTCGGGTGTCGCGGCCCCGCCCAGCAGCAGGGCTCCTCCGCACAGCGCTACGACGCGGCACCAGCGCCGGATCGGGGTGGGGATTGCAGGAGCCATGGCGAATTCCTTTCAGGGGAACGGCGCCGCACCGGGACGCGGCGGATTGAAACCGAAGAGCTTTGAGCTAAAGCGGCGGTCATGGACGTCTTTCAGTCGGGGAACCCCGGCGACACCGCCTTTCGGGTCGATCGATACCCCTTCTATCTGCTCAACCGGCTGGTCAGCCGGTACAACAGCATCATCGATGCGCGGCTGCGCGCGATCGGCCTCGATATTCCAGGCTGGCGCGTCCTGATGATCCTCGGCGAGGAATCGCCGCGCGGCGCGCGCGAGATCGCGCAGGCGGCGGTCATCAACCTGTCGACGATGACACGGATCATCCAGCGGATGACCGCGGCCGGACTGGTGACCGCCACGCCGAGCCGCGAGGACGCCCGCGTGACGCTGGTCGCGCTCGCCCCGGGTGGCGAAGCGCGGCTGGCCGAGGCGCGGCTGGCGACCGCACCCATCTATGCCCATCTGATCGCGGGGCTGAAGGCCGAGGAATTCGAGCAGTTGATCGCGCTGCTCGGCCGGCTTCACGACAATCTGGAACCGCTGGCGCCCTAGGGGCGGGCGCAGTTCAAGCGAGGCGGAAATGGCGACTTTGCCGGTGCCGGAGTTCAGCATTCCGATGGCGCCGCTGTTTGCGGGCCAGAGCTGAACGTCGATCGACCCCGGATCGCCCATGCCTCAGTTCGACAGATAGGCCATCGACATCAGCAGCTTCGGCAGCCACGCCGCGCCGGCATGGAAGCGCACCGGCGCCGGCGCGCGCGGCTGCACCGAAAGCGCCGTGCGATCGCCCGTCGCCAGCATGGCAGCCACCTCCGCCCCCAGCACGCTGTTGGTCGCGATCCCGCGGCCGTTGCAGGCCTGAATGGCGATCGCCCCCTCGCCGAGATCATAGACCTCGGGAAGGAAGGAGGTGTTCACCCACGCCAGGCCGCGCCACAGGAAATCGATCTGCGGATCGGGCATCGCCGCGAAATGCTGCGCCAGCCGCCGCCGGGCCTCGCGATAGAGCGCGGCATCGCTGCGGATCAGGAAGGACGCGGGAAAGGCCGAGACCAGATGCCCCTGCCCGTCGAGCCGCGCGGTGAACAGATAGGGGACCTTGTCGGTGAAGGCGCCCCCTTCGGTCAGGATCGCCCGACGCTGCGCTTCGTCGAGCGGCGCGCTCGCGAACTGGAAGACGTGCAGCGGCAGGGTCGTCCGCCGCATCGCCGGGTGCAGCGCACCGTTGCCGCCGTTGGCAGCCAGAACGACGCGGTCCGCGCGCACCGTCCCGCCGGGCGTGCGGCAAAGCCAGCCGTCCGTCGTCCGCTCGAGCGCGGCGACCGGGCTGTTCGCGAACAGGCGCGCGCCTTCGCGCTCGGCCGCGCGGGCAAGGCCGCGGACATAGCCGAGCGGGTTGAGGCTGCCGCCGTCGCCGAAGCGTAGCGCGCCGCAATAGCGGTCGGTGCCGAACAGCCGCCGGACCTCTGCGCCCTCGACGAAATCGACGGCATAGCCGCGCGACCGCCACTGGTCGGCGGAGCGGCGCTGATTGTCGGCGAGCGCCTCGGTGTGCGCGGGCGTGTAGAAGCCGTCCGGGCGCGCATCGCAATCGATCGCGTGCCGCGCGATAAGGTCGAAGACGAAGCGGCCCGAGGCGCCGATCATCCGGTTCAGCCGTTCGCCGTCCTCCGCGCCGAACGCCTGTCGCGCCGAATCGGGCGAATGGCGGATATAGTCGGGTGCGACGAGTCCGCCGCTCTGCCCGGTCGCGCCGTCGCCCGGCTGGCCCGCCTCGACCAGCACGACCGGGACACCCTTTTCGGCCAGATGGAGCGCCGTCGCGGTTCCGGCGATGCCGCCGCCGACGACCAGCACGTCGCTCTCGACATGGCCCGACAACGGCGCCAGCGCGGGCCCCGGGGCGGCGGTCGCCGTCCACAGCGGGCTCGTGACACTATCCTTGCGAGCGGCGCGGGAGATCGATCGATGCTGCATCATCGCTCCGTCGAAGCGACGAAGAGGGTGCCCATCGCGACGAGCGGGAGAGACCCCGTCGCGACGCCCACAACTCGGGACACTGTCATAACTGCGAACTTTCCTGCTCGCCCGTTTGCCGGGCGCTCTATCTTGCTATGGTTCAGATCGTGGCTGGAACGCCCTGCTCCGACCGCCCCGTCCGCCGCGCGATGGCAACGAAGAGCAGCACGAAACAAAGCGCCACGGGTGTGTTCATGATCATCGGCAACGACATCTCGTTGTTGCCGACGATCGAAACGGCGATGAAGATCGCGGTGCCTTCCTGTCGCATCAGATGCTCGATCCCGATCGCGACATTCTCGCGCCGCGAGAAGCCGGCGAAGCGGACGATGGTCATCACGACGACGACCATGGTCAGGTTGAGCGCGACCGTGATCCAGAACAGCGCCCCCAGATTCTCGCGCAGCACCGGAACCTGGTCGTAGAGTATCACGCCGAAGGAGCTGAACAGGACGATCGTCGCTGCATTCTTCAGGTAGCGCTTGAACCAGATCGCGAAATCGGGCCGCCACGCGCGGATCGCGAAGCCCACCGTCGCGGGCAGCACCGTGATCGAGAAGATGTCCCAGAAGAAGGAGGCGAGCGGCACCTGCACGTCCGCCTCCAGCCCCATGAAATGGAGCAGCGCGAAATGCGCGTAGAAGGGGACCACGAAGATATAGATCATGCTGAGGATCAGCGTCATCGACATCGACAGCGCCAGATCGCCCTTCGCCATGTCGGTGAACAGGTTCGACAACATGCCGCCGGGGGTCGTCGCGAGCAGGACGAAGCCGACCGCGAGCGCCGCGGTGGGCACCACCGTCAGCGCGAGCGTGAGCCCGATCAGCGGCGGCACGACCAGCATCGAGCAGACGCCGAAGATCAGCGCGCGCTTGTTCCGGAATACCTGCCGAAAATCGTCGGCGGTCAGCGACAGGCCCATCGACACCATGATCGCTACCAGCGATCCCGGGAGCAGCCAGTTGCCCAGCAAGGACATCAGATCGTCATAGGTCATGGGCGGGCGTCCTCAGGCGGTTTCAATCGTCAGGGTGCAGGCGCCGTTGCGCCGGATGGCGCGGCAGTCGGCCTGCGCCTTGGCCAGATCCTCGTCGAGGATGCGGGCACAGACATTCGCCTGGATCCACCCGAAGGGCATCAGCAGGCGCCCGCCGCCGCCATAGAAGAGGCCGATGTCGTAGAAGGGTCCCGGCGGCAGCCCCTTGGTGCTGCCCGCGGCGAGATAGGCGAGGACGATGTCGCCCGCCTCGGGATAGGAGGTCGCGTTCTCGGCCGGGATGGCGGGCTGCGCCATCCCGGCCGGCAGCGTGCTGGCCGGCATCGGGACGGAGATCTCGGGGCCGGTCCAGATCGCATGCATGGCTTCGAACGCCGCGCGGCGTTCGGCGAGGTCCCACAGGAAGGCCGCCGATTCGGGCGCCGCATCCTCGATCAGGCGGCAGCGCGCGGACAGGCCGGACTGCGGTTCGGTCAGTCGGATAATACGCATGGCGCTCCCTATTTCCCGTCCACCATCGCCAGATACTCCTGCTTCTGGAGCGCGATGGGCACATTGCCGTTGAGCCAGAGATAATCGTGGAAGCGCTTGAGGTCGAAATCCTTGCCCTCGCGCACCCGCGCCTCGGCCAGGAATTCCGCCGTCTGCATCTTGCCGATCTGATAGCTGATCGCCTGTCCCGGCGCGGCGGCGAAGAAGACCGCTTCCTCTTCCGCCGTGGCGCGGTCCATCGGCACCATCTTTTCCAGATAGTCCGCCGCCTCGGCGATGCTGAAGTCGCCAAGCGCCAGCTTCACGTCGACCTCGACCCGCAGCGCGCGCAGCCGGGCGAAATTGTAGATGATCTCGCGCGTCCGGGGCGCGTCGGCCCATAGGCCCGCCTGAAGCATCATCTCCTCGGCATAGAAGCCCGTCCCCTCGTTCGCGCCGCTGTCGTAATAGTGGCGGCGCAGCGGGTTCGGATGCTTCCAGCCCAGGCTGAGCTGGAAGAAATGGCCGGGCACGCCTTCGTGCACGATGATCGGGCGCGGATCGCGGGTGATCGACAGGTTGAAATAGCCGAGCCCGGGCGACGGTTCGGGAAGATAGACGGTCGCATTCTGTCCGACACGCGTCCGGCTCGTCAGGTCGAAGGTCCGCCCCAGCCAGCCGATCGGCGCCAGATAGGCCGGAAAGGGTTGGGCGTTATAATGGCCCACCCATTCGGGCACGGTCAGCAGCTTGCGGTCGCGCAGAAAGGCCCGGACCTTGCGTTCGTCGGCGTCGAGCTTCGCCGTCACCGCGTCGATCGATGCGCCGATCGGCAGTTCGGGCAGCCCCGCGTTGCGGTTGCGCTCGAGTTCCTCGAACAATACCGAGCGCGCCCATTCCTGCCGCCCCATCACCTGCAGTTCCTCGGGCGAATAGGGATAGAGGGCAACGCTGCCGAGGAAATAGCGATAGCTGTCGCGGCCGACCGCGGTCGCATCGGACAAGCCGGCGCGCCGGGCGTTCAGGAAGGCTTCGAAATCGGCGAAGGCCGCGATCGCCTTGTCGGCCGCGGTGCGGAGCTGCCGGCGCTGGCCCGGCGTCGCGTGCGGATCGATGCCGGCGACCATGCCGTTCAGGCTGGACGGGACCTGCGCGACCTGCGCGAGCGCGGCGTCGACGAACGGCCCGCGCATGTCGGTGAGATTGGTCTTGCCCGCAGCAAGAGTCGCCGGCGCGTGGCCGAGCAGCCGGATGACGTCGTCGATCCGCGCCCGTTCGAGCGGCGGCGGCGGCAACAGCAGTTCGAAGATCGGGTTCAGCGCCTGCGCAACATAGAAATGCGGCTGGCGCCGCCACGCGGCGACATGGTCGAGTTCCCAGCGCACGCGCGCCAGCGCCGATCCGACCAGCCGGTAATCGACCGTCTCGCCGACCGACTGCGGCGCCTGCGCGAGCGCCTTCCACCGCGTTTCGAACGCCGCGAGCTGCCGCTTCTGGGCGTCGACGGCGGCGGGCGACCAGTCGGGCGTCCATTTTTCGGGGCGCACGATCCGCGGAATGTCGTCGCTCGTCGCCGGCTGGGTCGTGGCGCGCCACGCCCAGAAGTCGGCGCCCAGCGCCTGCACCTCGGCCTGCGCCGCGGCGCCCGTTGCCGACAGCAGCGCCGCGCCGCCGATCATCAGGGAAATCGCACGCCGCAGCATGTCACTCCCTGTTCTTCACATTGCGGTCGAAGAAATCGACCATCTTCTTGAAGGCGAAACGCGCCTGCGGCAGGTTGTCGCTGGCCCAGGCATGGTTGGCGCCGGGCAGGGTGACGAGTTCGAACATCTGCTCGCGCTGGATCATCCCCTCGATCAGCGCGATCGTGTCGGAATAGAGCACGACCGGGTCGCGCGTTCCGTGGATGATCATCAGCCGGTCCTTGATGCCCTTGGCCTGATAGAGCGCCGATTGCGCTTCGTAGCGGGCCGGCATGTCGGCGCCGTCGGGCGGCCCCATGATCCACATCTGCGACGGATAGGCGTGCCAGACGTTCGTCGCGGGCGCCCCGGCGATGCCGGCGGCATAGACGCCGGGCTTCTTCGCCAGCGACATGATCGTCATCAGCCCGCCATAGCTCGACCCCCAGATGCCGATCCGCCTGGGATCGGCATAGCCCTTCTCGACCAGATAGCGGACGCCGCTTTCCAGGTCGTTGATGTCGGTCTCGCCATAGCTTTGATATTGCGTCTGGTTGTGGTCGCGTCCCTGCCCCCACGATCCGCGGATATTGACGTTGAGGACGATATAGCCTTGCGCGACGAAATATTGGTCGAGACCCCAGGTCGGGTGCGCGCGGCGGCCGCCCCACTGGTTGCGCACCGCATCCGAATAGACCGAGCCGACGATCACCGGATAGCGTTTCGCGGGGTCGTAGTTGGCGGGCAGGCTCAGCCGCGCGACAAGGTTGGTGCCGTCGACATGGCTCGGAAACTCGACATAGCCGATGTTCGCCCAGGTCTGGGTATAGAATTCGGGTTGCGGCGACTTGGTGACCTGCACCGCTTTGCCCGGCTTCGCCGTGTCGATCAGGAAAAGCTCGGGCGGCGTGGTGTCGTTGCTGTACCAGTCGGCGATATGGCGGAAATCGGGTGAATAGACCGGCTGGTGCGTTCCGGCCGCGGCGCCGCTCAACCGCTCGATCGCACCGCCCGCGACCGGCACGCGATAGAGCTGGCGGTCGGGGATGTAGGATTCGTTCGCGGTGAAATAGAGCTGGCCGCGCTTGCCGTCGACCGCGAAGGATTCGATCTCCCACCGGCCGCTCGTGATCTGGCGCGGCGCTTCGCCCGCGGCGCGCTGGTGATAGAGGTGCAGCCAGCCGTCACGGTCGGTCAGGATGATCAGCCCGTCGTCGCGCGGCGCCCATGCGACCTTCCAGTCGGGACGCAGATGCTTCGCCTCGCGCAGCTGATAGAAGGTTTCGCGCGTCCCGCTCGCGACGTCGAAGACATAGATGCTGTGTTCCTTCGCCTCCATGTCGGAGCCGCTGACGAACAGGCGCTTGCCGTCGTTCGACACGCCATAGTCCCAGATATGATCCTTGGCGTTCGGGCGGTCGAAAAAGCGCACGTCGCCCGACGCGAGGGTGACGACGCCGACCGTGGCCTTCGTTGTCTCGTCGCCCGGAAAGGCCCGGATGACGCGATTGTTCTGCAAGCCGCCCTTGGCGTAATAATAGATGTCGCGCTCGGGCATGGCGCGGTCGTCGGATTGCTCGAAGGCGATCGCCTTGCCGTCGGCCGACCACTGGAAATCGCCGATATAGACCTTGGGATCGTCGTCCCCCGCGACGCGGCGCGCGGCATTGCCGCCCTTCGCCGCGACGTCGCGGACCCAGAGCACGCCGCCCAGCGTCACGCGATTGCGCGTATCGACGGGGTTGCCCGAAATGAAGGCCAGCCGCGTGCCGTCGGGCGACACGGCAAGCTTGCGAACCGCTTGCTTGTCGGTTTCGACCGGCGTGACCGTGCCGTTCGCCTCGCGGATATGAAGCTGTCCGCCCAGCGTGAACGCCACCCGCCCCCGGTCGAGCGCGACCGCCTGCGCGATCCCTTTCTGCTCGGCCTCGGGCTTGCTGTCGCGGCCCAGGAAGGTGAGCCGCGTCTTCTTCCCCGTCCGGACCGAATAGGACCAGATGTCGCGGAAGCTATAACCTTCGTCGTTCCACAGGAACAACACCGTGTCACCGTCCGCCGCCCAGCTATAGCCTTCGGGCGTCGTTCCGATCAGGCTCTTGGTGCGATAGAGTTCGTCGATCGACAGCGACGTCCCCGCCACCTTCGCGCCGCCGTGGACGGGGGCATGCGGTGCGGGACGATCCTGCGCGCTTGCCGCCGTCGAGGAAAGAGCCAACGCCAGCGCAACGCCGACCGACCGGAACAGACCCATCTCGTTCATCTATCGCAACCCCAGCTTGAACGCACTTCGCACGGCGGCCCGGCCGCGACGGAATGATGCCGCCGCGGCCGGTGCCTTTCCACTCAGAAGTTCGCCCGGAACCCGATCGTGAACCGGCGACCGATGGCGTCGTAGGTTTCACGCTCGTAGAGGTAGTAGGGCGGATCACGGTCGAACAGATTGTCGACCGCCGCGAAGAAGCTGAAATTGTCCATCACGTCATAGTTGGCGCTGAGGTCGAAGTAATGGACGTCGCCGGTTTCGGGCACGGCGAGCAAGGGAATCGCCGCGCCCGAAGCCTTTGCTCCCGCGATTCGACCATCCTTCGCGGAACCGATGAAGCGGTGGCGGAGCGAAAGCTGCAGCTTGTCGACTTCCCAGGTCAGGCGCTGCGTGAAGCGCCACTTGGGGTTGGCCGTCGAACAGCTGCCGCCGCCGATGAAGCCGGCACAATTGACCGGGTTCGCAATCGGGCTGCCCTGCGTGATCGAATCGATCAGATAGGTGCCCGCCAGATAGTAGCTGAGGCTACCCGAACCCAGGCTGTGCCGGTAGTCGATACGATAGTCGATGCCCGACGCCTTCATGTTGGCGATGTTCGCGTTGAGCAGCGCAACGTCATAGAGCTGACCGTCGGGGGTCCGCTTGCTGAGCGGCTGACAGAAGATGTTGCTCATCGACATGTTGGCATTGCACGCGTTGATCACCGACTGCAGGCCGCCGCCGAACGATCCGATCGCGTCCTTGATGCGGATATTGTAATAATCCACCGTCAACTGAAGGTTCGGGACGAAGTCGGGACGAACCACCGCGCCGACCGACCAAGTGTCCGAGGTTTCTTCCTGAAGGTTCGGATTGCCGCCGGTGATCGCGCGGATCTGCTGGTTTTCCTGCTGGAACACGTCGATGACGGCCCCCGGAACGCCCAGCGAGTTGACGCAGAAGTCGCGCTCCGCCGCCGTGCGCTCGGGCGTCGCGTTGCAGAAGTCGACCGCCTGCGGCGCCGTGTTCGTCGCACCCGAATAGAGTTCGACGACGTTCGGCGCACGCACCGCGCGCTGATAGAGGCCGCGCAGCTTCAGGCCGCGGAACGGCGAATATTCACCGCCCAGCTTGTACGACCAGACCCCGCCCGCGGTCGAATAGTCGGAGTAGCGCAGGCCGCCCTCGAACGCGAGCAGCTGGATCCCCGGCATGTCGGCGAGGATCGGCACATAGAGCTCGCCATAGAGTTCGGAGACGTCGAACGATCCCGCGGTCGGGCTGAGCCCCGCCGCACGCGACAGCGCCTTGCCCTGCACATAGAGCTGATCGGGATCGAAGGCGGAGCTTTCCTTGCGATATTCCGCGCCCAGCGCGATGCCGACGTCGCCGGCGGGCAGCGAGAAGAGCGACCCCGTCACGCTCGCGCCGGCCTGCTTCTGCCGGATCGTCGTGATGTTGGTGAGGTCGGTGTAGATATAGTTCATCATCTCCGGCGTCAGCGAATTGAGGCCGAAGGGATTGAGAACGACGCACTTCGGATCGGCGACCGCGCACTTGTAGGGATCGGTCGGATCGGTCAGGAAGCCGTTGGCGAAATTGTCGATGAGCACGCCGCCGCCCTGGACGTCGGTCACCTTGGTCTCGCCCTGGTTGTAGAAGACCTCCCACTTCAGCCGGTCGGTCAGATTGCCGCGCAGGCCGACGACGAAGCGATAGAAATCGCGCGTCTGGTCGCTGGTGCGCGACCCGCCATCGAGCAGACGCCGGTTGATGTTCACGGGAACCAGATTATCCCCGTCGGCATCCATGTTGGCGCTCAGGAAATCGCGCAGAGTCGGCGCGAGATAGGGATTGCGCAGGTCGAGCTGGAACCCGGGGATGAAGCCCGAGCTGCTCATCGGCACGGCGCCCAGCGTCGAGTTGATCTTGCTGTGGACGTACGACCCTTCCCAGAAGGCCGTGACATCGTCGGTCACGTCGTAATGACCGATGACCGACCCCTGCCAGCGCTGCATCGGCATCTGCAGATTGGTATAGGGACGGTCGTTGAACCCGTCGCTCGCGCGATAGGCGCGCCATCCCTCGGGCGCGAAGAAGATGCCCGCGGTGCCGATGGTGTTGCCATAGGGATCGGTGAGGCCGACCAGCTGCGGGCTGAAAATCGTGCCCTGCGGCGTCACGCCGTTGCCCGACGGGATCAGCACCGGCTTTCCGTCGACGATGGCGTCGGCCAGATAGACGACCGCATGATCGCGGGCCGCGCCCTTGACCATCGCACGATCGTAATAGCTGCCGTGGAAGACGATATTGCCGCGGCCGTCGGCGAAATTGCCGCCGACGGTCAGGTCGACGTTGTAGCGCTGCGCGTCACCCTCGTCGCTGATGCCGTAGGAGCCGCCGATCTCGAGTCCCTCGAAATCGTCCTTGGTGACGAAGTTGACGACGCCCGCCATCGCGTCCGAACCGTACACGGCCGAAGCGCCGCCGGTGACGACCTCGACCCGCGACACCAGCGAGGGCGGGATCATGTTGAGGTCGACGACGCCGTCCTGCGACGCGCCGACGATGCGGCGGCCGTTCTGGAGGACCAGCGTGCGCACGGCGCCGAGGTTGCGAAGGTTGACCGTCGCCGACCCGTTGCCGGAGTTGGACTGCGCGCCCGACCCCGAGACGGCCTGCGGCAGCGCGTTGAGGAGCTGCTCGCTCTCGACCGTCGCCGCCAGCTTGATCTCGCTCTCGCCGACCACGTTGACCGGGCTGTTCGAATCGACGTCGGGGCGCGGAATGCGCGACCCGGTGACGACGATGCCCGCGCTGTCGTCGGCGATGCCGTCATTTTCGGAAACCGGGGTCTGGGCCATGGCCGTCCCCATTACCGCCATCGACAGGAAGAGCGCCGATCCGCCCCGCAATCCCGCCCGAATGCCTGCAACCCGCTTCATATCCATGCTCCTAAACTCCCCGAACTGGAAACCCGTCTGTGACTTCCACGGTCGCCGGCATTGATTACCGCCATTCCCGTGAACAGTTGCGTGATTTTGAGCATAATGTGAAGCGACAGTCAATTCCGCGCCATAAAAAAATGTGAAAACTGTCACTTTTGAAGCAAGCAGCCTTCCCGGACGAGAGACCCTTTTCACTCTGCCGAAGGGTGAGAAGCAGATAATATGCTGATATATAAAGATGTATTGGAAAGATCGCTCTGTCCATGCCACGATCGCGGTCGCCCGCTGCCTGCTGCGGCGTCTGCAATTCGCCGGCCGCCGCCGATGCCGTCGCCCAGCAGAAAATGGTCTCTTGACCTCGCGCCACAAGCATTACATCATAACCAAATTCACGCGTTTTTAGAACTAAATTGAAACTGCCGGCCCGGTCACGGCAGATACACGGGAGGAGACGATCCATGCGCAAGGCATCCATCCTGGCCATCGCGGCGCTGCTGGCGGGCGCGAGCAGCCCGATCCCCGTAGCCGCGGCGGCCACCCAGCAGGCGGCGCCCGGTCCCGACGGCCCGCCCGACGGCCAGGGCAGCTACGACGATCTCGTCACGCTGTTCGCCGCCTTCACCGAATGGAAGACGCCCACAGCCGTGAACGGCGTGGTGGATTACAGCCCCGCCACCGTCGAGAAGCGCCGCGCCGAGCTGCGCGCCTTTCAGGCGAAGCTGCACGATTTCGGGGTCGCGCGCTGGGACCGCCACCGGCAGGTCGATTATCTGGCCGTCCGCGCGCAGATGGACCTGATGGACTTCACGCTCAACGTCACCAAGCCGTGGGCGCGCGATCCGGGCATGTATGTCGACGAGCTGCAGCGCCTCGCCTATACCGACCTGCCGCTGAAGGGCGACGCTCTGACGGCGTTCCGGGCGCGGCTGCGGACCATTCCCGCCTATCTGGCGCAGGCGCGGGTCAATCTCGATTCGGTCGCCGCCGATTATGCCGACCTGGCGATCCACAGCCTGTCGCATGGCGACGGCGTCGGTCACGGCATGCCCTATCGCGCGGTGGAGCCCGAGGGGCTGATCGGCTGGTTCGCCGACCTGCGCGGACGCGCCGCGACGCAGCAGCCCGCACTGGTGGGGGACATCGACGCGGCGCAAAAGGCGATCGCGGGCTTTCGCGACTGGCTCGTCGCATCGCGGCCGACGATGACCGCGCAGGCCGGCGTCGGCAAGCCCGCCTATGACTGGTTCCTGAAGAACGTCCGGCTGATGCCCTATGATTCGGACCAGATCGTCACGCTCGCCGAGCGCGAGCTCGAGCGGCACTGGGCGAACTACACGACCGAGCGGCACCGCAACCGCAATCTGCCCGAGCTGCAGTTGCCCGGATCGGCCGAGGAATATGAGGCTCAGCTCGCCGGGACCGACGCCAAGATCCGCAAATGGCTGCGCGACGAGGAGATCATCTCGATCCCCGACTATATTCCGGATAGCTATCAGGAGGTCGGCTTCAACGCCCCATGGATCGTCCGGCCGAACGGCCCGATGTTCTGGGAACAGGTGCAGTTCCGCGACGCCTCGCCCGACCATCTTCACGCCACCTTCCCGGGGCACCGGTTCGACGGCATGACGGGCAAACGCGTGACGCACCCGATCCGCCGCCTCGTCAGCGACAGCGGGCGGACCGAGGGGTGGGGCTTCTACCTCGAGGAAACCGCGCTCCAGCTCGGGTTGTTCGACGACCGGCCGCGGACGCGCGAGCTCATCTACATCTTTGGCCTGTTCCGCGCCGCGCGCACGATCGGCGACGTGAAGATGCAGCGCAACGAGATGAGCGTCGAGCAGACGATGAATTTCTGGAAGGAATGGACGCCCTATCTCGACGACAATGTCGCGCGCGTCGACGCGGGCATCTATATCCGCCGTCCCCCCGGCTATGGGATGACCTACACGATCGGGGCGATGCAGTTGCAGAAGCTGCTCGTCGACCGCAAGCGGCAGCTCGGCGACAAATTCTCGATCCGCGACTATCACGATTATCTGATGAACACCGGCCGCCTGCCGGTCTCGCTGCTGCGGTACGACCTCACCGGCCACGACGACGAGATTCGCCAGCTCTGGCGGCACGTCCCGCTGTCGACGCTGAGTGGCAGCGCACACTGACGGCCGCACCACCCGCGCAGCGGAGGGCGCAGCCGAAACCGCGCCCCCGGGGCGTGGTAATGGGGTACTGCGCGTCGCGCTGGTGACGAAGGGCATCGGCCGTGCCAAAGCGGGCCGATGGATATTCTTCTCGTTCCCGGCTTCATGCTCGACGCCGACCTGTGGAGCGATATGCGTCCCGGCCTTGCACGGCTCGGCCATATCGTCGATGCCGATACGACGCAGGACGGTTCGATCGAGGCGATGGCGGACCGCGCCGTTCGGTCGATGACCGAACCCACCCTGCTGGTCGGCTTTTCGATGGGTGGATATGTTGCCCGGCAGATCGCGTATCGGGCGCCGGAACGGGTCCTTGGCCTTGCGTTGATCGCGACATCGTCCCGCAGCAGCGCCCCGCGCGCGCCCGCGCAGCTGGGCCGGACGGGCTTTCGCGAACTCAGCCGCGGCGCGGTCAGCCGCTCCCTTCATCCGGCGCATCGCAGCGACGAACTGATCGCGCGCGTCCAGCAGATGAGCAGCCGCCTGGGCGGCGACGTCTTCGATCGCCAGTCCCGGCTCCGCCGCGACGACGACACCGCGCGCCTCGGCGAGATCAGGTGCCCAACGCTCGTCGTCGCCGCAGCCAATGACGAGCTGAGGTCCGTCGAGGAAAGCGTGACGCTGCACGAGCATATCCCGCAATCGACGATGACGATCATCGATCGGACCGGCCATCTGATACCTCTGGAACGGCCGGCGCGGCTCATGGCGGCGCTCGAGGCGGCGTTCCGGCACCTCGCGAATGGTTGAACCGCAGCGCTTGGGGATCGCTGACCGGCAAAGGGGATCGGCTCGACACGAACAGGCGCACGGTCGATACGCGCCAGCGCGTCGACGCCACCATCGGTCCGGCCCAGCCAGGCGAGGTCGCGCGAATATTCGAAGTCGCGACAGAACCCACGGCAGGGGGATCGACGGCCAAGAGAATGTGGCGCGCCACGCAGTCTGGAGCGAACGGGTCTCCGTCGGAAATTCCCTGTTTCTAAGGAATTAACAGGGAAACTATCAATTTTCTGGCGGGAACTCAGACCAAGGAAAAGCAGAAAACTCGTGCAATAACTTAATGTTATGCGAACAGTACGACAAAATTCCTTAAAAAATAACAGGGAATTTTTTCCAGCATAACAGGGAAAATATTCGCGGCGAACAGGTAACGCGCTGCCCGATAACAGTGAATTGCGATATCATATCAGGGATGGAGTTTACAGGTACTGGACCAGAAACGCCGCCCAAAAACGCGCGCAATGCACCCCCGCAGCTTCCTGCCCGGCTTCCGGCCTGACAACCAGAAAATTGCGACAGCCCGTGCATTTTCAGCGACAATGTTCTCGTTAATGCCCTTATAATACCTCCTTTTGTTCCCATCTTGAGCGCGGGAAATTCTTGGGAAGGGGGCATCATGAACCGGACATCATCACAACTGATTGAACGCGATATT